>CAZBHY010000022.1:0-14015 GCA_964491705.1 uncultured Planctomycetales bacterium | reverse complement strand
CATTGTTAACAAAACCCCCTCAATGAAAAGCTCTGCATTCAGCCCGTCTCGTACAAGATTTAATGTGTTTAACAGCTGGGAAACCCCCTCTAGCGCATAAAACTCGCATTGAATGGGAATAATAATTGAATTGCTTGCGACCAATGCGTTGAGCGTCAACAGACCCAAAGACGGAGGAGAATCAACAAAAATATAGTCATATTGCCCAGAAAAAGCCTGCAAAGCGCGCTTCAGCCGCGTTTCGCGAGACAAAACACCAACCAGCTCAATTTCCGCCCCTGTTAAATTAATATTGCAAGGAACAACGTCTAAATTCGGAAATACACTTTTAATAACCGCCTCTTCTATCGAACTTTTTCCCAAAAGAACATCATAAACAGACCTGCTTAATGCGTTTTTATTAACACCAACTCCGCTGGTTGCATTGCCCTGAGGATCGGTATCAACAAGCAAAACATTTTTCCCACGAACAGACAAGGCATATGCCAAATTCACAGCTGTTGTTGTTTTCCCTGTCCCGCCCTTTTGATTACAGATGGTAATAATTTTTACCATATTTGTCCCTCTCTGTCAGATTGTCCAGATCAACCGTTTCACGTGAAACCTTCAGAATGGACAAAACCACATTGGACATTTAAATGTCCAATGTGGTTTCACGTGAAACACTTTAAGTCAAATTTATCTTTTTATACGTAACAATAATTTTTGCTGGCTCTGCCCCATTCATTCCAAAAAGACCTCGCTTTTCTTCTGAAGCAACCTTAATACACAGCTCATCCTTTGAACATTGGAGCTTTTTTAGCGCGTTTTCTATGGCCTCTTCGACTGTCCCTGCCTCAAAAGTCCATTTCTTATTAAAATTCTTTTCCATGTTATTTCGCCACTGTTGTTGTTTTTGCTGCTTTCCACTGCGTAAACGAAGACATTAAATAAAAAACCGTTAAATATAACGTCAGCCCGCTGGCAATATGATAAAATGCAAACAACAAAACTGCAGGCATCATAAATGTCATCATTTTTTGTTGCATCACCTGATTCGGATCAGTAATAACCATGTTTTTTGATGTTATTTTTTGCTGAATAACCATTAAAACAAGGATAACCACCGGCAAAAGGTTTATTTCATTTCCAATAACTGGAAAACTCCTACTCAGTGTAAAAAGCCTGTCTGGCTCTGAAAGATCCTTAATCCATAAAAAATTCGCCCCTTTAAACAAAATAGACCGCCAAATCATTTGATATAAAGAAATAAAAACAGGCATCTGAAGCAACAAGGGCAAACAACCACCAACAGGATTCACCTTGTTTTCTGCATAAAGCTTCATGATTTCCTGGTTCAACTTTTGAGGATTTTTTTCATATTTTGCGCGTAATTCAATAATTTTTGGCTGTAAACTCTGCATTTTCCGCATAGAAACCATACTTTTCATGGTCATTGGGTACATTGCAAAATAAATCAAAAGGCTGGCTAAAATAATCGCCCCTCCCCAATTCGGAACAACTTTGTACATTAAAATCATCAAATCTTCAATGATTTTAGCAATAGCATCTAAGAACCCAGAACGGAAATATACTTGAATTTTTTCAAAAAACAGCCCAGATTTCTTTAAAACCGCTGATTTTTGAGGCCCAAAATAAATAACTGAGGAAAAAACAAGACTCTCTCCCGGCAAAAAAACCTTTTTTTCTAAAATAGCATCCATAAAAAGAATCTTATCGTCATTTGTAACAGAAGACGTCTGGACTCCAATCACAGGAAACGTCGGACTGACAATAGCAGAATAATATCTATTGCGAAACCCAATCCACTGCGCCGCCCCTTGATGAATTTTATTATCTTTGGATGTAAAGCGATACGCACCGGTCTTGCGGACAACCTTCCCGTCGATTAAATGAGAATATTCTAGTAAATTTCTGTCACGCTGATTTGCGGAAGATGCCTCTTCTCTCCCCATATTGAGCGTCATGGCCCTCAATGAAAAATCAAAGGGCGCGCTGTTCTGCCCAATATTTTGAACCTCGATTTCCGCATTAACAATAAAATCCTCGTCGGAAAAATGATATTTTTTTCGAACGCGCCATTGATCCTGCCTCGCCTCAAACACGACATCCCGGCCTGTGGATTGCGTCATCACAAAATTCAATTCAAAAGGAGCAACCACGCCAAAAACATCCTCAACAGGCAAAACAGCATCATATTCTACTATTTTGACGCTTTCAATAACACCGCCAGCTGTTGTTAATTTAGCCTCTATTTTTCCATTGTTTACAACAACCCGCTCCCCTTCTTTTTTTGATATTGGCAGGGCTGGTGTTGACACAAGATTATCATAAGAGGCTGTCTGTGCTTTTTTCACAAGCTCTTTATTATCAAGCATTTGCATGCTATCCATGCCAAGATTCTGTTGTCTTGATGGGAAAACGGTCTGCCACGTAATTAATATTAAAAATGATAATACAAATGCTAATATTACTCTTTTTTCCATATTTATACCTTATTTTAATGGATCATAGCCACCTTTAGAAAAAGGATGGCATCGAAAAATTCGATTTATGGCTTTTATTCCGCCATGAAAGGCCCCATAACGATCAATGGCCTCAATGGCATACGAAGAACACGTAGGATAAAACCGGCATGTTCGTGGCAGGTGTCGGCTGACTATCTTTTGATATGCTTGTATAAGAAAACAAATGGCTTTTTTCATGTGGCGTGTCTCCCTTCCCTGCATAAATCGTCGAGAAAGGGACTTTAATCCTCACAGCTGCGCATTATTTGGAAAGCTTTTTTCTTCCCTTTTGGCGTCTCCGTTTGATCACGTCCTGACCGTCTTGCGAAGCCATACGCGCACGAAATCCATGTTTTCTTTTGCCTTTTAGCAACGTTGGAGTGGTTAAGTTCTTTTTCATAATGCAGAAATTATAACATAGGTCTTTTATTAGTCAAGCGATTTCCAATGCCCATCGTATAAAAATTAAGCGCTTTCAATGGTTTATGCCATCGTTACTCTTTTCGATTGAAATCTCTTTTTTGTTTGCTATAATGTTTTTCGTTTTAACGGCGCTGTGTTTCTTTTTCCTTTTTCCACACATGTGGAAAACCTGTGAATATTGTTAATGCACATTCATAAGTCGTTTTTTAATTGCAGGTT
This sequence comes from uncultured Planctomycetales bacterium, assembly GCA_964491705.1. Taxonomy (GTDB): domain Bacteria; phylum Omnitrophota; class Gorgyraeia; order Zapsychrales; family JANLHA01; genus JAKLFA01. Next base: position 10,866 of record CAZBHY010000022.1, on the reverse strand, counting down.
ATGCTTTTTTTATTTTGTTAATATTCACCTGATAATATTTAAAAATCCATAGGTTTTCCACAACCTGTGTATAAACAAGGATCATATGAGTTCTGCGCACATTTGGGAATCCATAAAAAATCCGCTGATCGAAGAGATCGGGGCGTCGTCTTATGAGACATGGTTTTCATCGCTGCGCATTGTCGAAGAAGAGGGGGAGCTGGTTTTTGAAACTCCGGATACCTTTTATAAAAATTGGATCGTTGATCACTATATCAAAACATTAGAGCGTCTCACGGCGCACTATGAGCCGGCACCGCGAATAAAAATTACCGTCGCCGCTGAAACAGATGTCGCCTCTGTCTCTACAGAGGCCCGGCCGCAAGCCCTCCAAGAAAAAAGGCTGCCTGATCCAACCCGAATCACGTTGAACTCCAGATTCTCCTTTAACAATTTTGTTGTCGGATCGTCCAATCGATTTGCGTTCGCAGCCTGTCAGGCCGTTGCCGAATCTCCGGCAAAATCATATAATCCACTATTTTTATACAGCCATGTTGGACTGGGAAAAACGCACTTGATGCAATCCATTGCCCATGAAATCAAAACACGTCATCCTGCTCTGAAATGCTCTTATCTGTCATCGGAAACATTCACCAATGAACTGATCAATGCGATACGCCATCGATCGACGGAACAATTCAGAGAAAAGTACCGAAATATTGATGTCTTATTAATTGACGATATTCATTTTATCGCAGGGAAAGAGTCGACACAGGAAGAATTTTTCCATACCTTTAATGCGCTGCACAACAGCCACAAACAAATCATTATTTCGTCCGACCGGCCGCCCAAAGAAATTGTTAATTTAGAAGAGCGCCTGAGCTCACGCTTCGCGTGGGGGCTGATTGCCGACATTCAACCGCCGGACTTTGAAACCCGCGTTGCGATTCTGAAAAAAAAGCTAGAACGTGAACCGGTTGTCGTTCCGGATGAAGTCATTGTCTTTATTGCAGAACAAATTAAGACCAACATCCGGGAGTTGGAGGGGGCGCTGATTCGCGTTGTCGCATATTCCTTGTTAGAAGAAAAGCCCGTTTCACTGGCCATTGCAAAAATCGTTCTGAAAGATATGGTCAAAGAAACACTTAAAACGATTAACATTGATATGATCCTTAAAGAAGTGGCGCTTTTTTTTGAAATTTCCGTTGCAGACATCAAATCAAAAAAACGCAGCCGCAATGTGATATTGCCCAGACAGGTCTGCATGTTTTTAGCGCGTAAGCTGACCACGCTTTCTTTACCAGAAATTGGCGCGGCTTTTGGGGGGAAAGACCATACAACGGTCATGCATTCCTGTAAAAAAATAGACCGTGACATCGCGCAAAACGCAGATTTAAAAAATACCATAGAAAAATTATTAACATTGCTTCAGCATTAATCCACAAGATGTCCAGCGATGTTAAGCGTATAAAATTATCACAACATTTTATTTTTCTAAGGGTTTTGAGTTTATTCCACTTTTACACAGACACTATTACAACAACGATTACATGTTTAATATATAATAAAAAACGATAGTTAAAAACGTAGGAGTCGTGTGATGAAAATAAAAATTGCCAAAGAAACATTAATAGAAGGCATTCAGACCGTTCAAAACATTGTTTCTTCAAAAGCAACATTGCCCATTTTATCAAACATGCTCATTGAAACTCGACGGGAGGTTGTTAAATTAAATACCACAGATTTGGATATTGGGATTTCCTGTGAATTGCCTGTGGAAACGATTGAAGAAGGTGCGATAACAATACCTGCAAAAAGATTTAGCGATATTATCAAAGAATTGCCATCTGGAGATGTGATTATTACAGTGAAAAAAAATAATCAGGTTGATATTGAAGGAAAAAAATGCCGGTTCAAATTAATTGGGCTGCCAAAAGAAGAATTTCCGAAATTTCCAGAATTTAAAAATAAAGACGCGATTACGATTGATCAGAAAGAATTCCGCGACATGATTCGCATGACTCAATTTGCTGTGTCGCATGAAGAATCGCGGTATGTATTAAACGGCATTTTGATTGAAGTGGAAGAACATGTCATACGCATGGTGGCGACAGATGGCAAGCGCCTTGCAAAAAGCGAAAAAGCAATTTCAGCGGATGAAAAAAACGCCACGTCCGTGATTGTTCCAATTAAAGCCATTCAGGAAATTTATCGGAATTTAAAAGAGGAAGGAACGGTTTCTCTTATTAAGGGAATGAACCAAGTGTTATTTGATATTGAGGGAACACTGATTGCCTCTCGGATTATTGAAGGGGAATTTCCGAACTATCATCAGGTTATCCCCAAGCCATCGCTTCAAAAAATTAAAGTGGGAACACAAGAATTGTTGAGCGCGATCCGCAGGGCGAATCTTTTAGCAACGCCGGATTTTCAGGCCATCAAATTTGAAGTATTTCTAGATAAAATGGTGGTGTCAAAATCCACACCCAATGTTGGGGAATCCCGGGAAGAAGTGGCCATTGAGTATAATGGCAAAGAGATGGTGGTTGGTTTTAATCCGCAATATTTGATTGATGTTTTGAAGAACTTAAACGACGACAGCGTGTTATTAGAATTGCTGGGTCCAGACAAGGCGGGGGTTATCCGGAAGGACGATTATTTATATTTAGCGCTGCCGATGAGAATTTGAGAAAAAGAAAAATTTTATTGCGATGGATGATATAAAAGATATAGTAAATGATGTTGTCCGCGATCTTGAAAAAAAACAGGCACGACAACAGATGGATGTTGCCCAGATATGGGCATCCTGCGTCACAGCCAAAGAAGCAGCACATACAAAAGTCGAAGGAATCCGAGAAGGTGTTTTATATGTGAATGCGGACTGTTCCGCCTGGATGTTTCAGTGTCGGCTGCGGTATCGCTCCATTTTGCAAAAGGTTCAAGCGGACCTTCCTGATGTTAAACGGATTTTTTTAAAAGTAGGGAACATACAATGAATCAAGACGAGACAGAGAAAAAAAGCGCCGCATCTGGAAAAAAGCATCAGTATGATTCTTCTACGATTCAGGTGCTCGAGGGGATTACGGCCGTTCGCATGCGTCCGGCGATGTATATTGGCGACACCTTTAATCGAGGATTGCATCATTTGGTTTATGAAGTGGTGGACAATGCCATTGATGAGGCGCTGGCCGGGTTTTGTGACAAGATAGAGGTGTTCATCAATCAGGGAGACATTGTTTCTGTGTCGGATAACGGGCGCGGCATCCCGGTCGATATTCATAAAACAGAAAAAAAACCGGCGGTTGAAGTGGTCATGACCACGTTGCATGCTGGCGGAAAATTTGACAATGAGACCTATAAGGTTTCTGGTGGTCTCCACGGTGTTGGAGTCAGCTGTGTCAACGCCCTATCGGAATGGATGGAAGTTGAGATCAAGCGCGACGGGAGCATTTATCATCAGCGGTATGAGAGGGGCGTGACCAAGACCAAGTTGACCGTGATCGGAAAGACAAAGACAACAGGAACCAAGGTTACATTTAAGCCGGACCGGACGATCTTTAAAGAACACCAGGTCTATTCTTATGACACTTTGGCCAAACGGTTGCGCGAATTGGCGTTCTTGAATAATAATCTTGAGATTCGGCTGACCGACAAACGTGAGGAGAAAGAAAAAGAATCTGTGTTTTGTTATAAGGGTGGCATCCGGTCGTTTGTTGAGCATCTGAACAAGGCCAAGGCGTCGCTGCACAATAAGGTCGTTTATTTTACAACACAAAAGGATGGTGTGGAATTAGAAGTGGCGCTGCAGTATACCGACAGCTATACCGAGAATGTTTATACATTTGCGAATAATATCAACACGCATGAAGGGGGAACGCATTTGAGCGGTTTTCGTTCGGCGTTGACCCGTGCAATTAATAATTATGCCAAAGCGAAAAAGGTATTGAAGGACACCGTCATTATTTCTGGAGACGATACGCGCGAGGGATTGACGGCGGTGATTAGTATTAAGATTTCTCAACCGCAATTTGAAGGGCAGACAAAAACAAAGTTGGGCAATTCTGAGGTGGAAGGCATTGTGGCATCAGCCACGCTCGAGGCGTTGAATATTTTCTTTGAAGAAAATCCGACCGTGACGAACAAGATCATTTCCAAGGTTGTCATGGCCTCCCGCGCCCGAGAAGCGGCACGCAAGGCGCGCGAGCTGACACGACGCAAAGGGGCGCTGGAAAGCGGGGGCTTGCCCGGCAAGCTGGCAGACTGTTCACAGAAAGATGCGGCCCTCTGTGAATTATATTTGGTTGAGGGGGACTCGGCTGGCGGGTCAGCCAAACAGGGGCGGGATCGGAATTTTCAGGCCATTCTTCCATTGAAAGGAAAAATTTTAAATGTCGAGAAATCCCGGCTGGATAAAATTTTAAGCAACGAGGAAATTCGTACCATTATTACCGCGCTGGGCACTGGCGTGGGAACAGATTTTTCTGTAGACAAGCTTCGGTATAACAAAATTATTATTATGTGCGATGCTGATGTTGACGGGTCGCATATTCGGACGTTGATTTTGACGCTGTTTTATCGCCAGATGAAGCCGCTGATTGAGTTGGGGCATGTGTATATCGCCCAGCCGCCGCTGTATAAAGTGAAACGCGGCAAGCGAGAGGAGTATATTGAAACCGAAGAGGAGATGGTTGATTTGTTGCTGGATTTGGGGATCGAAGGATTGAAGTTGTCGCGGATCAAGGACAAACAAGGTTACAGCGCTGCGCAGTTCAAAGACATTATGGGCTCATTAACTGAGACTGCGCATTTGATTGACTTATTGAAAAAGCGAGGCATTGACTTTGATGAGTACATTAAAGAGATGAATGTGAAAACAAAAAAGCTTCCCAAATATCAGGTCAACGGTAAAGATGGCAGTCGTTTGGTTGCGGATGATAAGGCCTTGGCTCAGGTGACCAAAGACGAAGAAGACGCCCAGTATGTGGAGATTTACGAGGCCGAGGAGCTAGAAACGATTGAAGAGAAATTTGATAAACTCGGGCTGTCCCTGCGAGACTATGTTAAACCGGCGGCGCGAAAAGAATATGATACGGGATCTCCGGAAAAGGGCCCAGCGCTGAAGCCGTTGTTTTTGATTGAAGAGGACGGCAATCAACACGAGTTTCTCTCCTTGAAAGAAGTTTTGGATTTTGTCAAAGGCCAGGCCCAGGAAGGCATTCATTTACAGCGCTATAAAGGTCTTGGGGAAATGAATCCGGGGCAGCTGTGGGAAACGACCATGGATCCTGCCCGTCGGACCATTCTTCAGGTGTGTTTGGAGGATGCGGTGGAGGCGGACTCGATGTTTGAAATTTTAATGGGAGACGAGGTTCAGCCACGGAGAGAATTTATTGAGTCTCATGCCCACGACGTAAAAAATTTGGACATATAATCCTGTGCGGCCGCTCTCCATGGGTGCGTAACAGAGGAAAGGTTCTGGAGCAATGAACAGTCAGGCGATTAAAGAAAAAATTATTCCGGTCTTCATCGAAGATGAGATGAAGAGCTCTTATCTTGCGTATTCCATGAGCGTCATTGTCGGCAGGGCGCTGCCGGATGTCCGTGATGGATTGAAGCCGGCCCACCGGCGCGTCCTTTTTGCCATGAAGGACCTGAGCCTGGATCACAGCAAGGCCTACAAAAAAAGCGCGCGTATCGTCGGCGAGGTTCTGGGTAAATATCATCCTCATGGAGACACGGCAGTTTATGACACGATGGTGCGCATGGCGCAGACATTTTCTTTGCGCTATCCGCTGGTCGATGGGCAGGGGAACTTCGGCTCTATTGACGGCGATTGCGCTGCAGCCATGCGGTATACCGAAGCACGGCTGGCCGCGATTGCGGCGCAGCTGTTGGCAGATTTGGATAAAAACACGGTTGATTTTCTTCCGAACTTTGATGCCACTCTTCAGGAACCGAGCGTTTTGCCGGCGGTATTGCCGAATTTGTTGATCAACGGGTCCAGCGGCATTGCCGTCGGGATGGCGACCAACATGCCGCCGCACAATTTGGGCGAGGTGGTTGACGGCATCTGTCACTTAATTGACAATCCTCACGCGACCATTAAGGATCTGCGTAAATATGTCAAGGGCCCGGACTTTCCCACCGGAGGCATTATTTGCGGCAAGGAAGGCATTAAAAACGCCTATGAGACTGGGCGGGGAAAAATTATTTTACGCGCGAAGGCCGTGATTGAACGGCAAAAGGGATCGAAAGACACGATTGTGGTAACGGAAATTCCGTATCAGGTCAATAAGGCGAATTTGATTACCAGCATCGCCGGACTCGTTCAGAACAAAGCCGTGGACGGGATCACGGATATCCGAGACGAATCGGACAAAGACGGAATCCGTGTCGTCATTGAGCTGCGCCGGGATGTTCAGCCGCAGATTGTTTTGAATCAGCTGTATAAACATACGCAGATGGAGACAACGTTTGGGATTATCAACCTTGCGCTGGTCAATAACAGTCCCAAGGTCTTGACGCTCAAACAGCTGATGACAGAACACATCCATCATCGGAGAACGGTGATCCGCCGCAGAACAGAGTTTGAGTTGGATAAGGCGCTGCGTCGGGCCCACATTTTGGAAGGCCTGCGTATTGCGATTGACGTGATCGATGAGATTGTCCAGACGATCCGCAAATCAAAGAGCGCTGTTGAGGCCAAGGTCAATTTGATGAAGAAGTTTAAATTGACGGAAATGCAGGCCCAGGCGATTTTGGAAATGCAGTTGCAGCGATTAACGGCCCTTGAACGCAACAAAATTGAAGAAGAATACACTGGGCTGCAACAGGACATTCAACGATATCGTGCGATTTTGGCGTCAGATGCGATGATCGATGGCTTGATTAAGGAAGAATTGGCGGAGCTGAAAAAGAAATTTGGCGATGAGCGGCTTACCGAGATTGCTGCCACGGCAGAAGAGATCGAAGTTGAGGATTTGATTTCTGAAGAGGACATGGCGATTACAATCAGCAATACCGGCTATATTAAACGGCTGGCGGTCAGCGCGTATCGCAAACAGAAGCGCGGCGGTAAAGGCGTGAGCGCTATGAAGATGAAAGATGAAGATTTTGTGAGCAACCTTTTTGTGGCGTCGTCAAAAGATTATTTATTGATTTTTACCAACCAAGGGGCGGTGCACTGGCTGAAGGTGTATGAGATCCCCATTGCCTCGCGCAGCGCGAAGGGCAAGGCGATCGTGAACCTGCTGTCGCTTGAGAAAGACGAAGGCATTACTTCGATTCTTGCGGTCAAAGAATTTTTTGAGGAGCAATATGTGGTGATGGCCACCGCGCAGGGAACGATTAAAAAAACGCGATTGTCAGCGTTTAGCAATCCGCGCAAGGCCGGGATCATTGCTGTTTCTTTGGAGGCGGGCGATCATTTGATCGGAACCGCGATTAGCGCAGGGAAGCACGAAATTTTATTAGCCACGCGGCAGGGGAAGGCTTTGAGATTTCCAGAAAAGAACATTCGGGAAATGGGCCGGTCAGCGAAAGGCGTTCGCGGGATCAGTTTGTCCAAAGACGACGTAGTGGTTGGCATGCAGGTGTTCCCTCCGGACATCGGAAAAACAGGCTCAACGCTCTTAACCGTATCTTCTTTGGGATATGCCAAGCGATCACATTTTGAGGACTATCGCGTTCAATCGCGCGGCGGCAAAGGCATTATTAATTTTAAAACAACGGAAAAAAATGGGCTGGTGGTCGGAGTTTTGACCGTTCAGCAGGACGATGAAATTATGGCCATTACCCAAGAGGGGATGGTGGTCCGCTGTCCCGTCAACGATATTCGTTTAAGCGGACGAAGCACACAGGGCGTTCGACTGATTTCTTTGGGACAAACAGATAAGGTGACTTCGATCGCCAACGCGGTTAGCGGGAGCGCTTTGTCTTATGGCGCATCGTAATGAGGACGGGAGAAAAGACTTGACCCTGTAGAAAAAAACCATATAATAGCACAAAATTTTATGGAATCCGGAAGGATTTTGACATAGACTTTGAATATAGCGACCCCATCGTCTAGCCTGGTCAGGACACAAGCTTTTCAAGCTTGCAGCGCGGGTTCAAATCCCGCTGGGGTCGCCAAATCATTTGACCCATCATGCGATGGGTTTTTTTATTGATGGGTAGGGTCTTTTGGTTGTGGGCGCGCGATCAACGGCGAAGAAGAAGAATGGAAAAACTTTTACACAGGTTATTGGAAAAATGTTGAAAACTCAGATCAAAGTTGCCGTGGTTCAGCTGGCAGCTGGACAGGATAAGCAGGCGAATATTGAGCATGCGGCAAGATTGCTTGATGAGGCAGCAGCGGGCGGCGCAGAATGGGTCTTGTTCCCAGAGTGTTTTATTTTCCGCGGCAAACCCAAGGCAGGACAATCTCTTGCAGAAAAAATCCCCGGGCCGACGGTCAAATATTTTCAGTCGATGGCAAAGGCGAAAGGTGTTTTTTTATTGATGGGATCGATACACGAGACAGCTGGGGGGCAGAATAAAAGTTACAATACATCTGTTTTTATTGATGCGCAGGGCCGCGTGGTGGGGAGCTACCGGAAAAGGCATTTATTTCAGGCCTGCGTTGACGGGAAAACAATTCGCGAGGCGGATATTTTTTTGCCTGGCCGGTCTTTAACGCTGGTACGCATAGGGTCCTTTCAGGTGGGGGCAGCGATCTGTTATGATGTGCGGTTTCCTGCGATGTTTGAATCGTATGCCAAAAAAGGGTGCAGCGTGATGGTCGTTCCGTCGAATTTTACTTACGCGACCGGACAGGACCATTGGGAGGCTCTGCTTCGGGCCAGGGCGATTGAAAACCATTGTTATATTCTGGCGCCGAACCAATATGGAATAGATAATCAGGGCGTCCGGGCCTATGGCCACAGCATGATTGTTGATCCGTGGGGGCGTATTTTAGCGCGGGCTGCGGATGAGGGAGATGCGATCCTTTTTGCCACACTGGATTATGCTCAGTGCGTAACAGCAAAACAGCGGCTGTCGTAAAGGACGATAAGAATAAGGAGGCGGCAATGGCACGTGTACGGGTGGCCGTGACAGGGGCAGCAGGACAAATTGGTTATGCGCTTTTATTTCGGATTGCCTCGGGAGAGATGTTTGGTCGGGACGTGGAGATTGAGCTGAGTTTAATTGAATTGCCGCAGGCGATGGCAGCGCTCAGCGGGGTGATGATGGAACTTGACGATTGCGCCTTTCCTCTGCTGAAAAAGGTTGGGTCCTCAGCGGATCTGCATCAAGGCTTTTCCGATGCCGATTGGGCGATTTTGGTGGGGAGCGTGCCACGCAAGGCCGGGATGGAAAGGGGAGACCTGCTGACAATCAACGGAAGGATTTTTGTTGATCAAGGCCGGGCCTTGGATGCCGTGGCCAAGGCACATTGCCGCGTTTTGGTAGTCGGAAACCCATGTAATACCAATGCCTTTATCGCTAAAGAATCGTGTCGCCGCCTTGCCCCGGAACAATTTTTTGCCATGACCATGCTCGACCAAAATCGTGCGGTTGCACAATTGGCCGCTAAGGCGGGAGCGCGTGTGAGCGATGTTTCACGGCTAGCGATTTGGGGCAATCATTCCGCGACACAATATCCTGATTTTTATACGGCAAAAATCAACGGCCAGACGGCGTTGGATGTGATTGCCGATGAACAATGGCTTCAGACAGCCTTTATTCAAAAAGTTCAGCAACGGGGCGCAGAGATTATTCAGGCGCGCGGGCAGTCATCCGCAGCCTCGGCGGCCAATGCCGTGGTAGCCACGGTTAAACATGTGATACAGCCCACACCCAAAAACGAATTTTTTTCACTGGCCGTGAGCTCTGATGGAAGCTACGGGATTGAAAAAGGATTGATTTTTAGTTTTCCGGTTCGTTCTGACGGACAGACATGCCACATTGTTCCGGACATTCCCTTGAACACGTTTTCCCGAAAAAAGATTTCTGAATCAGCGCAGGAGTTGATGCGCGAGCGCGACGCTGTTAAGGGGATTTTTATTGCTTAATAAAAAACATGGGCATAAAAACGGCCGATCAGCTCCTGCTCGGGGACAGGTGGCGACGTGTTTTTTGATGGGGAGGAAGAGTGCGTAAGGACGCAATTGTCAGAGAGGATGAAAAATATATTAAAAACAGTTAAATTTTTTTGGTTTCTTCTTGTCATGTCTTATTTATGAATGTATACTGAAAAAGGTTTTTAAAAAAGGAGGAAAGCGTGTCTTATTTAAAAAATTTTATGGTGGTGGGTTGTTTCGCGGCAATGGTTGTGTCTTTCCAGGGGTGTGATCAAATTCAAAAATTTACGGATTATTTATCTCCCAATAGAAAACCAGCAGAAGTGGTTGAGCAGACACAGCCGGCGGCTGTTGAACCGCAGGCTGAGGTTGTACAGCCAGCGGCTGTGGTTCCAGAAGCTCCCGTCGCAGCTCCGCAAGTCGCCGAGACCAAAGAGGCGGCGCCGTTGCCAGCCAATGTCTTAGCAAAGATTGGGACATGGAGTATCACCATTGATGAATTTAATACTCAATTAAAATCGCTTGAACAGGCCGGGCTGGAAGGGTTTGATATTAATAATATTGAGCAGAAACAGTATGTTTTGGGCCAGCTGCTTCAGCAGCAGATGCTGGTTCAGGCTGCATTAAAACAAAAAATGGAGCAGTCCAAAGAGGTGGTTGATGCGATCAACGCGTTTCGGGACACGCTGTTGGCGCAGGCCTTTGTGGAAAAGGCGTCAAAAGATATTGTTGTGACTGATCAAGAGACCGAAGAATTTTATAATGAAAATCGTGCTGATCTGGCTGACCCAACCCGATGGCATGTTCGTGAAATCGTTGTTGATTC
>CAZBHY010000021.1:0-14727 GCA_964491705.1 uncultured Planctomycetales bacterium | reverse complement strand
AAAAATCCCAGGAATATCGCAAAGGATCGTTGGTCTATGTTGACGGGCTGGAATGAGAAAAAGCAGACGGCCTTTACCTTGGTTGAGGTCTTGCTGGTGGTGATGATGATCGGGGTGATCACCGTATCCTTGTATCAGGCCTTGACCAATGGGCTGAGGGTGTGGGAACGCACGCGGATTTTTTCGGTTGAGGAAGACGTGATGGTGTTTTTTGATAAACTGGAAATGGATTTGCACAATGCCTTTAACTTTTCCTTATTTGAATTTGAAGGATTGTCTGATCGGGTCGTCTTTTCAACCATTGTTTCTGTACCGATGGGGACAGAGAAAGGTGCACAGGCCGTTTTTTATGGAGAGCAGATTGGGCGTGTTCAGTATGCCTTTGATGCAGGGAAGAAAGAAATACGCCGTTCTCAGGCACACTATGGTCAGGCAGTCAACGGGGAGTTTGGCGTTGCGCAGCGGCTGGTCCGTTCGGTCCAGCGGGTGGTGTTTCATTATTTTGATGAGGGGGCATTGGGGTTGACGGAACGCAAACTTGATCAGGATGGTCTGCCGACGGCGATATCCGTGTCTGTGGAGTTTGTCGATCGCAATGGCCAGACACAGCAGATGACGCGTCTGATCAATCTTCCGTTATTTCTGTAATGATGAGGGCGATGTGGCTGACAAATTGTTATTAAAAATATTTTTTTTCCGCCGGGGCGGAATGGTTTTGGTGATGGCTTTATGGGTGCTGTCAATTTTATCTGTTTTTGCGGTGTTTATCGGGGTCGGTGTGCGGCAGAAGCTGGTATTGGCCTCGCGGCTGGAAAAACGCAATGCGGTTCATGATGTGGCCAAATCCGGTGTGCAGCGGGCCCGGTCGATTTTTTTGAACATGCCCGATGACCTGGCATCACGGGAGACGATCGCGAACAAAAAATTTAAACATCATCACCCGGCGATGTTTCGGCAGATCCCAGTGGGCGACGGAATGGTCGATATTTCTTATCTGAATTATGATTATGGGCCCAGTGATGGTGAGGTGATGTACGGCCTGGAGGATGAAGCCGGAAAGTTAAATGTGAACACCGCATCATTGGATGAGTTGCGTTCTCTGTTTATGCTGACGGCCGGTCTGCATTTTGATGAGGCTCAGGATCTGGCCATGGCGCTGATCGATTGGCGAGAGCCGGCCGAGCAGGATCTGGTTGGATTTTATGGGGATGAGTATTACGCGAATTTAAATTTTCCCTATGAACCCAAAGGAGCGCCATTGGAAATTCTGGAAGAGGTTCTGCTGGTCAAAGGCATGAATCCGGATGTCTTTGGGCGTGTTCGGGATTTTCTGACTGTTGTTGGCGACGGGAAGGTGAATCTGAACACTGCATCCCGCCCAGTCCTTTTGGCCTTGGGGATGAGTCCTGAGGTCGTGGATACGGTGATTTACGGCCGCCACGGTCCGGATCTTCTTGCGGCCACAGACGATGATTATATTTTTGTGGACAGCGGCGCGAGTCTTTATCTGGCTGATTTTTTTCCGCTGAGTGCGGAGCAGCTTGCACAGATCGATCAATTATATGTCCAGAAGAAGATCACCACGCATTCGCGTTTTTTTCGGGCCAAGGCCAAGGCGGTTCTGGCGGATGGCAAAGAAGCCCGTCGCATCGATGCCGTGTTTTCATCGGATGATGGAACAATCGTGTCGTGGAGTGAATATTAATATGATCGGCAATTCGCTGTGAGAGAATGATGATACTGAGAAAAGAAAAAGACTGTTTGGCCATTGCGATCGGGGAGTCCTCGATCAGCGCGGCCTATCTGCGCGGCCATGCCCCGAATACGCATTTAGTCGGGTTGGCACGTGAATCATTAGAGGGGATCGACCCGGCGCAGTGGCATGAGACCATCCTTAAGATATTGGCCCCATTTGGCCTGAAAAAGACCTCGACTGTGTGCGTGATCCCGTCGAACATCGTGACCACGAAAAATATTGAAATTCCATCGTTGGAGGATGATGAGATCCGCTCGATTATTGACCTGCAGGCCGGGCGGCACACGCCTTATTCCCGTGAAGAGATTCTGGTCAGCTATGTTTCGGTCGGGGTTTTTCAGCGCAATTATACCAAGGTGCTGCTGGTCATTGCGAATCGTAATGTGATCAAAGCGCGGCTTGACGCCTGTGAAGCGGCCGGGCTGATCGTGGATCGGGTTGTTTTTGCTCCGGAATGTGTGGCGGCATTTTATGCCGATGTGCTGCATGTGGATGCTCAGGATGACCCGGTGGGCATCATTGACATTGGTTATCACGCGACGGATTTTATCGTTGAGCATAATCAGACTGTGGCGACCTGCCGGAACATCCCCGTTGGAATTAAAGATCTTTTGGCTGATGGTTCGTCAGGCAAAGACCGCCTGGTCAATGAACTGGTTCAGTCATTGGAGATTTATCGCAACGAAGATATTAATAAGATGCCGGCGCGTTATGTCGTGACATCAGCGTCTTCTGTAGCCACGGACCTGGTCGCGCTGCTGCAGACGAAACTCAACGCGGAGGTCCGAGCGGTTTCGTATGGTCAGGACATGACCAACAAGGCCGGTGATCCGCAGATCCGCCGGTTGATGGAGGAGGAATCGTTCGCATCAGTGATGGCTGCGGCCCAATTTTTTCACAAGGGCCTGCAGGTGGATCTTATGCCTGAAGACGTAAAAAGCCGACGGGCGATTATAGAAAAAGGCCGTCAGGTGATCATGTCAGGGATTTTTTTGATCGTGTTGGTTTTGATGGTCTGCGGGCTTTTTTTTACCAAGATCTATTTCCGAAATTTTTATCTGCAGCGGTTGAAGGATGAATATGCGGTAAAACGGTATGCGGTTGTGCGTCTTGACAAGATCGCGCATCGGACGCGCATTATCAAGGATTTCTTATCGACGCGAATGGTCAGCTTGGATGTGCTCAACGAGATCTACCGCCTGATCCCCACTGAGATGTATCTGCAGAATATTTTTATGGATGAGGCCGGGGAAATCAATATTCAGGGCATTTCGGAATCGATGTCTACGGTCTTTAACGTGGTCAAGGCCTTGGAAGACTCGGCGCTGTTTAAAAATGTGAAAACGCGATCGACCACGGCGTCCAAAGATCGCGGAAAAGATGTCGCGGCGTTTGATCTTATTTTTAAATTGGAGTCAGCCCCTGATGCGCCGATCGGAGAAGTCACGCCGGATGACGCGCAGGCTGAGCCTCCGGCAGAAGAGGGAAAAACGTAATTGAGCCAAGGGAGTCGGATCAGCCATGGGCATGCAGGATTTTTACAGTAAACTCAATGACAAAGAAAAAAAGATATTCTATGGCGCAGTGGCGCTATTGGTATTGGCTTTTTTTGATATGCTTTTTTTAAGGCCGGTTCTATCGCGGCTCAAGGCAATCGAAGATGGGATCCGATCCAGCCGTCAAGCGATTGAACGGGATATCCGTTTTATTTCCTATCGGGATAAAATTTTTGCGGAAGATAAGGCCTTTAGTATTTATGAGAGCGGCGATGGTAAGAGCGGCGAAGAGATTATCGCAGGATTTCTGAAAACGATCGAGGGCATTGCCTCGGAGTCCAAGATCGCTTTGTCCCGGGTTTCACCTGGGGAGGTGGTCGTGCGCAAAGGGTTTGTGCTGTATTTTGCCGGAGTGGAATGCAGCGGCAAGCTGGAAGATATGGTGACGTTCATTCATCGGATTGATCAGACCAAAAATCTTTTAAAGGTCGTGCGGATGAATATGTCGGGCAATAAGGCCAGCAAAGAAGAGGTGCGGGTGGAGATGAAGGTGGCGCGGTTGGTTATTGATCCGGCGACGATTGGCAATTATGAATTTGATATGAAAGATGTGACCATGCCAGAGGCCTTATTGGCTCAGGCGGCTGCGGAATCATTGGGGTTGCCGCCACCGGCAGAGCCGCGTGTTTCCGATCAGGGAAAAATGTCAGCAGCGTCGTTGTCTGGTGCACGATCTGTGGGTGGTAGTGTTGGGCAGGGTAGATTGCCGGCGGATGATGCCTTTGGTCAAGGGACATCTGCTGGTGGTGGTGGAGAAGGTGGTGACGAAGGTGCTGGTGGAGACGATGGGGGGGCAGGCGCTGGCAGTGCAGGAGGCGGTGCGGGTCGAGGTGTTGGCGGCGGCAGTGGAGATGCTGGCCGCGGCAGTGCAATGGGTGGAGATGGAGGCGGTCGAGCAGGCAGTGCTGGTGGCGCAATCAGTGGTGATGCAGGAATGGGTGATGGAGTAGGTGGAGATTCTGGAGGTGGCGCTGGTCAAGGTGCAGGAGATGGTGCGGGAGGCGGAGGAACTGGCGGTATGGGCGGTGGTGCAGCCGGTGGGACAGGAAGTGCAGCAGCAGGAAGAGGCGCTGGCCAAGGTGCTGGAGGAGGAGTTGCTGGTGGAGGTACAGGAGGCGGTGGAACAGTCGGCGGTGGAACAGGAGGTGCAGCAGCAGGAAGAGGCGCTGGCCAAGGTGTTGGTAGTGGCGGCGGTATGGGCGGAGGGACAGACAGCGAGGCAGAAGATTTATATTTAGGAGGAAATCGTTCGACTGCATCAAGGGATGTAGGGAAGCCAGTACCCGAAGACCTTTCTCAAAATCAAGAGGAGCCGGCTCAGCCCAAAGGCAAGGTGCAGGAATCTCTGGATCAGATCACCAATCGAGGGCGTGTACGCGTTGACAGCCTGGACTCATTATGGGAAAAGTTCGTTGGAAAAATTTTCGGAAAAAAAGATGACGGTAATTTCGATGAGGTGCCGTATGATGAGGGTGATGATGCAGATTCGGGAGAGCAGCGGAATATTTGGGAAAGGAAAATGATGGGGCGATGAACAACGCGGCGATTATGAAAAAAATAATGGTGAAAATAATGGTGACGGACACCTTTTTAAAAGGTGTCCGTCACCATTATAAGACGTGCCTGATGCTTGTCATCGGCGTGCTGTGCGTCTTATGCCGTGTGTCGGTTGTTTGCGCGGGTCAGGAGCAGGATATTAAAACCTTGTTTCAGTTGGGGCAGCTGGCCTTTGAGGAAGAGCGGTATCAGGATGCGGTTCAGTATTTTGAGCGTGTCATTGAGTTGAATAATAGTTTTGCCGGGGCCTATCATGCCCTGGGTCTGGTCTATGAGAAAATTGCATCTGATCCCATGAAGCCGTTATGGTATTTTCAGACCGCGTTGGATATAGACCCTAATTTTGCGCCTTCGTATGATATGTTGTGCCGTTCGTATTATCAGCTGCAGTATTATGCAGAGGCTGAAGCGGTGTGCCTCAAAGCGTTGGAATTGAATCCGGACCTGATTAGTTCGCAACTGTCATTGGCCTGGGTTTATCTGATTGGCCGATCCGATGCGGATCGCGCGATTTTTTATTTTGAGAAGGTTATTGATCAGTTGAATACGCCGTTTATTTCCTTCGGGCTGGGAATGGCGTATGCTATGCGCGGGGATCATGGCAAGGTTTTGGATATTGTGACTCGCCTGCGCAGTGACGGGGTCGAGGAATTTGCCGCGCATCTTGAGGCCTTTTTGCGCAGCAGGACCAGTCCTGAAAAATTTATACCGCCGGGTACGATCAAGGATCAACCGCTGCAGTCTATCGACAGTGGGCGATATCCTCCGCAAGCAGATGGTCTTTATCCGATGAATCCCGCAGCCAGCCCGCCGCTCATGCCGGTGGTGGTTGTGCCGCGATTGACGGGAACAACCGAGGTGAAACTCAAGGGCAAGGTGACGCCTCCCAAAATTGGCAACATACGCGGCGTTCTTGAACCTGAGACGATGGGCGGTCAGAAGGTCCGGCATCCTGGTGGGTTGAGTGAATAGGGGTGACGGACACCTTTTTTAAAAAGTGTCCGTAAAAGGTGTCCGTCACCTTTATACGTCACCTTTATATGTTATACTTATACAGACATTATTTTCACATAGGGGGCGGGTATGATTTCTTCTTTGGTACGTTGGCGCAGTGAGCGCGCTCAAACAGTCATCGAATATTCTGCAGTGGCGATATTGGTCATTGTGGGCATTCTGGTGATGGGGCCGTATGTGATACGCAGCATTAACGCCTATTTTATGAGCGCGGAAGAGCAGACACAGGATTCCTTGCGCGAAGAGATCCGTCAGGCTGCCATAACGCCAGGTGAGGATTCCATTCCGATGGATGGGTGTGCGTGCAATTATTCGGGTTTGACCTGCGGCAATGGAACGCATTGTCCATTGACGCAGAAGATGCAGCTATCTGTGTGCACACCATCGACCTGTTCGCCCACGCAACCCACGATTTGTTCTATTGAGGCGTTGAGAGAAGGAGCAAAGATATGGGCCGACTGCCGCGCGCTACCAGGAGTCAACCAATATCCTTTTCGGGAAGGAGAATATGAAGATTGGACCGATGGGACATGGTCTGAGGGAGTTCCCTGTGGGTATGAATGTTGTGAAGATGAGTTGTTGGCCGACACAGAGTGTCATTTTTTGGATTCAGAGGGCAATCCTGTTCCGGATTATCAATTAGTTAATGTGAAATATAAAGGCCATCCGCACAATGCGGCTCATGACCCGGAATGGAATTTACACATTGGAGATATGGTGCTCAATGATGAGGACAATAAAATTTATATCGTTACAAATTTAATTGAAGAAGATACTGACGGGATCATCGGAAATTGGAAGTTTGAAGGGGATTTTGTTGATTCAATCGGGGACAATGATGGGACATCGTTGGGATCTTCTATTTTTTCTGAAGGGAGCTGCGGGCAGGCAGCGGACTTCGTGAGCGGTCCTGGCCCGGTTTATTTAAGTAAAGATTCCACAGTGTTTGATTTTACCGATGGATTTACTTTGGAGATGTGGATTAAGATACCAGATAATCAGATGCGGCATCCAATCTGGATTGGAGCGAATAGCGATCAAATCAAGACAAAGATAGGGTTTTTCTTTTATGATAACCGATGGTATTTACTGTCCCTTGACAGTGCTGATGCAGACCTTAATTTAGCAACTGCCGTGGCAACTCCTGCCGATGGGCAATGGCACCATGTTGTTGGAACGTATGACCCGTCCAGTCTTACATATCGTTTATATTATGACGGAGGCAGTCCTTCCAGTTTGGTTTCTCCAAACGCCTTGTCAGACAAGTTTAATTCGGTATGGCTTTGGGGCAACGGCTATGTCGATGAGGATGGAAATTTCGCGAGTGTTGTGTCTTCTCCATCAGGCTATCTTGATGAGGTGGCGATTTATAATTGGGCGATTCCTGACGATGCGATTAAAAATCGTTTTCAATACGGCCCTCCAGGATGCCAGAGCGAGTGGGATGGCGATAGAGTCGAGTGGGATGAATGGCAGCAGCCCGAGGAGCATTGGGTGGTGCATGTTGAGGAGAGTGGGGAGAATTGGGAGTATGATGGCGCGAATTGGGTTCTGTTTACGGAAGAGATCGGACAGGGGTATATTAAAAAGATGAAGCCATGCGGACCACAACGCGTTGGCCAGACGTTCTATGAGCAAAGCAACCGGTGTTTCAATCGATGTATTGGAGACAAGGATCCCAAGGCGACATGGTGCCCTGAATATAATATTGATTTGATGAGTAATGCATCTGTGACGCATGTTTCGTATGAAGAGGGGTGCTTGGCAGTGGGAAAGTGCACAGCCTATTGTCCGGATGATAAAAACATTGATGTGAGTCCCGAAGGATGTGTGTGTAAAGGGTGGTTGACATGGGATGGAGATTCGTGCGAGTGCGAGTCTCCTAATCGTGTTGTTATTGGAACCTGCACATATGAACGAACGTGTACCTCTCTTCAAAACAGGTCTTATTCTTGTGGTCCATGGAGTGCTACTCCAGCTGGGGTTGTTAGTTCATGTTCGGGTCCAACAGTAGAAGAATCTTTTGTTTGCCCCGGCGGATGGGTAGATCTAGAGATACATGAAACCACGGGAAGGCCTAGACATGGTGGACCAATACAAACTTATATTAAAAAGGGTTGTTTGCCATCATGAGTGAAGGAACGAACAAATCAACTTTAATACCATAATTTAATATAAAAGGGATAATTTTTACAAATAGAGGGGACAGCCACTTTTTTAAAAAAAGGGGCTGTCCCCTCTATTTTATTTTAAACACATCAATCTGCGTCTGAAGGGTTGGGTTGGCGTGGCGGCTGAAGGCCCTGATCTGTTTGAGTCCTGTATCCCCGAAGAAATACAATCTGACCAGCAATGATTCTGCCAGCGGCGTTTCCATGATCATCGCTTGATATTTTCCGTAACGCTGGCCAACAACCACGCTGTAGTTGAGTGTGGCCCCGGCCAGAGGTTTTTTGATCACAGAGCCAGTGTCTTCATAAATGAGAAAGGCTGGCACGCCCCGTCCGTATTGTGCGGAATCCATTATGCATGTCTTGTTGTTCATATCAATAACCATATGATTTTGGACGATCAATCGGCCATTCGGATGCGCGGATGGGGGAAAGATTGCGCTGATCTTGGGGTATCCTCCGGCAATCGACCACAAAAAAGGAATATATTCCGCTGAATGGGACGAGGGGATCTGTTTTTTTAGTTGAGGATCCTGATTGATTTGGGCGGCCTTTTCCAGATTCCATCGCGCGACAAACGGAAATAACAGCATATTCTCGATCATTTCATTATAGAGAAGGAAATACGCCGGCGGCGGATCGCCATGCGTGATGGCAAGCAGGGCATCGGTTTGTTGCGGATCAGCCATGACTGTGCGAACGCGGACGCGCGCTGTATCAATGGGCAGGTGAATGATCTGTTTCAGCAACGCCACGGCTTGTGCATCACTGAGGCCTGCTGCCAGGAGAATGCTTACAGCCTGGTTGCCGCTGTTATTTAACAGGCGGAAATAATTCAGGGCATCATCTTCGGTGGCAGCCAGCAGGGCATGGGCCAGCCAGTAGCCCTGGTGGTTGTTGATCGTTGCTCCGTCGATGGTAACGCGGCGGTCAGCGATGGCCTTGATAAAGTGCCCAGGCGGCCACCAGGAATTGATAATTGCTTCAGGCGGTGTCTGTTCATGAATCGTGGTCAAGGCCTCAAACCAGGTATCGTTAAAGAGCGGATCGAGCAGCTGCGGCATGGCGCGTTCGGTTTGCAGTGTTTTGGGAATGATCATGGCTGCCGTGATGATGGCCAGCATGGCGTGAATGCCCATCGCAGGAATTTTGATGAGGCCAGCGCGTGTGATCAGGAATTGGATGAGATGATCAATACCGATCAAAAATAAAAGGGCCAGCGGGGCAATGCAGAGGATGGCAAAACGCTGAGCCCCCAGCGCCATATATAGCGCAGCTGCGGTAAACATTCCAGCCGTGATCGCGATGATCGTGCTGTCAGAGACGTTGCGCTTGAACAGCCGCACAAGTTCTACCACAAGGCCCCAGGCCGCGATGCTTAAAAAGACCCAGCCTCCGGTGAGATCCACAATCATGCGCGGCGGGGCTTTTTTTAATTCTCCGACGGCAATATAGATGTCCGGCCATACAGAGACGCCGGTGCGTAGAAATCCCGACAGCGCCTGCCATCCTTCGGCAAATAGAACGGCAATCTCCCGCCATCCGAATATTGCAGTGAATCCGGCGAGAAAGAGGATCAGCGGTGCGGTGGTGATGATGAGAAAACGGCCATGACGCGGGCCGTGATTTTTCCACATGACGATGGTCAATACGCCGCTGCAGACAGCCAACACGACTGCGCTGAACATCCATCCCTGCCAGAACAGGGTATACATGAGCAGTGCCAGTGCCAGGCCGGCACCGGATGCGATTTGCCTGCGCGCGGTTCGGGCGCGGAACAACAGGCACAAGATCAGAATGAAGATCATGGGAAAGAGCACATGATAGGCATCGTTGTCGTACCAGGCAAAGGCACTGCGTTTGACAAAGATGTTGGCGCAGAGAAAATAGACCGCGGCAATCAGCGATGCCCACGGCGATGTTTTTAGATAGGCCGCTGTGATGAGAAAAACAATAAGGATCAGCCCGGTCACCACCAAGGGAGTCCAACTGACCGAGGTCATCAGATCCGCGTCGGGTTTGAAGGCCGTGATCACACGGTGGATGATGGCGCCGACGTAGGGATGCGCTGTGATCGGTTCCCAGTAACCATCGGGTGCCGCCATTTTTGGATGAAAGTATTTGCTGCCTTTAATGGCGTTTGAGAGGCGGCCGGTCTGGATAATGGTGTGTGTCAGGTCATAGTAATAGTACGAATCTGATGCCAGAAGATAGGGAGTCGAGCGGGCCGGGGGTTGCTGCTGATCAATGGCCCGGGCTGTTTGCAAAATGGCATGACGGACCTGGTCCTTGTCGCGGGACAGCGCGGCATTGAGCTGCTGGGTCGCGGCCTGGTCTTTTTCTACCGAAGACATCCCGGCAACACTCAGGTTCTGGCGGTCGAATTTCGAGCGGATCGATTGTAAGGCGTTGGCCATGATGAGCATCGAAGCCTTGTCATACGCATCGTTGGAGACGTAGACACGCAAGGGATACAGACGGATGTAGCAGGCGATCGATCCGGCGATGAGAAAAATAAGCACCAAGACAATGATCGTAGTCAGGGGTTTGGGCAATGGTGATGTGTTCAATGGATCCGTTCCGGTGCCGTGTATCATCCGTGATTAATGGATATGGATTATGGGTTATGATTTGAGCGGATGTATTCTAGCAAATATTTTTGAATGATGTTAGAAGGAATTGCAAAACTTGAGTGATCGGTTGAGCCTTCATCGGCTGTCATCAGGCCGATCAGCTGTCCGTTCTGGTCAAAGAGTGGCCCGCCGCTGTCGCCGTGATAGAGATTGACGGTGGTCTGGATGAGGTCGGTCCGGTGGGCGCCGGCATGTTTGAGTGTGCGGCTGACGCCGATGCCGATCACCTGCCCTCCGGAGATCGTATCTTTTAAAAAGGCAGAGTTGCCGATGGTGACCACGTCCTGGCCCAGTGCGATTTGATCGGAGTTGGCAATGCGGATAAAAGGCAGAGGCCGGCCAGCGTTGATTTTTAAAAATAAAAGGTCCATATCATGCAGAATTCGGATCGGCTGGGCATAGAACGTTTCTCCGGTATTCAGGGTGACCTTGATGGTGTTGGCCATGTGCCCGGTATGAGCGTTGGTGACCAGGATGCCATCGGGATGGATGAGCACGCCGGCGCCGTTGCGGGTGTATGATCCCGCTGCAAGTTTTCGCCGCAGGATGATCTGGCCGGTGGCTGGATCAATGGCTGCTGCTGCCGGGGTTTTAAACACATCGGTATTTTCCGCTGTGATCGCAACCACGGCTTGTTGGGCATCGAGCATCTGGCTGATCAACGATGGTTGAGCGCATGCGCTGCCGGATACGGCGATGAGGATCATTGCCATGGATGTGAATAATTTCATAGGCGTTATTGTAACATAAATATCCATGACATATACGGTGATTTTTATGCATGTTCAGCGTGATGACGGGCGTTTATTTCGTATTTTTGCTTTACACGGTTTTGAAAGTCTGATATAAATAATTATCCTTCCAGGGGATTCTTCTGAAAAACAGGGCGTTTGTCCTTTTGAAAGATAATTCTGGGCCATTAGCTCATATGGTAGAGCAGCTGACTCTTAATCAGCGGGCGGGAGGTTCGATTCCTCCATGGCCCATTAATAAGCACTGAACTTGCGGCAGATGTTTGGGCGCCGCAAGTTCACCGTGCGCATTAATTCATCGCCTATTTTTATCGGCGAGGGTCAGGCCGATTGGGCGGCCAAGAAAGATAGTGATTATGGCCATGTAGGGAGGTTCCCCGACAAGAGGATGGGAGTCGGGGCAGGCGATTTCTCCATGGCCCACCAATATGTGTTGAACGTGCGGCGGGCGTTGTCCCGTCGCACGTTCAGCGTACGCAGGTCATCGATATTTTAATATTTTCTCATCAAACGAGGATGAGCAAGGCATTGAGGAGAGTCACGTGTCCAATACGCAGGTCAATGTTGATGCACTAAAAAATTCCGCCGTTCAAATCCGCAAGGAAATCATTGAGGCCGTTAGCCGCGCTGGATGCGGGCATCCTGGCGGATCATTATCCGCAGTAGAAATTTTTGTGGTTTTATATGGTTATGCCATGCGGCATGACCCCCAGCACCCGGATTGGCCGGATCGGGATAGATTGGTGATTTCCAAGGGACATTGTTCCCCAGTAGCTTATGCGGCATTGGCGCATTACGGATATTTTCCCAAAAAGGAAATGATGGGATACCGTACGTATGGCAGCCGGTTGCAGGGGCATGTGCACACACAGGTTCCGGGTGTGGAATTCAGCACAGGTTCATTGGGGCATGGTCTTTCGGTGGCCAATGGGATGGCCATCGCTGCCCGGATGTTGAAAAAAGATATCCGTGTCTATTGTCTGTTAGGTGACGGGGAGATTCAGGAGGGGTCTGTGTGGGAGGCAGCGATGACGGCTGCGCATCACAAACTTGACCATGTCTGCGCGATTGTGGACTATAACAAGGTTCAGGAAAACGGCCCAACCAATGAAATTAAAAATCTTGAGCCGCTGGTATCCAAATGGGACAGTTTTGGATGGAATGTCATTGAGGTCAATGGGCATGATTGTCATGACGTGATGGGCGCGCTGGATCAGGCTGCGACGGTCAAGGATCGTCCGACGGTGATCATCGCCAATACGGTCAAGGGCAAAGGCATTTCCTTTATGGAAGGCAAACACCAATGGCATGGCAAGGCGCCCAAAGGCGATGATCTTCAAAAGGCGCGCAACGAATTGGCCAAAGACGATGTGTGACAACAGCATGCCGGTCATTGGATGCCGGCAGCGGTTTAATATCAGGAGAATATATGAGCAATGCGGTACCAACCAGAGACGGATTTGGCAATGCCGTCACCGCCTTGGGCGCTGAGAATGACAAGGTCGTGGTTTTGTCCGGTGATTTGGAAGATGCGACCCGTGCTGAGTTTTTTAAATTTCAATATCCTGACCGGTTTTTTAATTTGGGTATTACGGAACAGGACGTGATCGGAACGGCCGCCGGAATGGCGAAGATGGGGTTTATTCCTTTTGCCTGTTCGTTTGCGGTGTTTATGACCAATCGGGCGTATGATCAGATCCGTCTGGATGTCTGTTACAATCGGACCAATGTGAAAATTGTGTGCTCGCACGGCGGGGTGACAGTCGGAGAAGACGGTGCCTCTGCGCAGTGTTTGGAAGATTTTGCGATCATGCGTGTACTGCCACATATGACGGTTGTCTGTCCTGCAGATGTGAATGAAGCTGTTCGCGCAACTCGGCTGATGGCGGCGATCGACGGACCATTCTATATGCGTACGTCACGGGCGGCACTGCCGGTCATCACGGCTGAGGATGATCCATTTGAATTTGGACGGGCCAAGAGGATGCGTCAGGGCAGGGATGTGACACTGATTGCCTGTGGGGTGATGGTGTCTGAGGCATTGAAGGCCGCGGATCTTTTGTCTAAAGAAGGGATTGAGGCGCGTGTGATCAATATGCACACGATCAAGCCGATTGATGTGTCGGCGATTGTTGAGGCGGCTGGGGAGACCGGCGCGTTGGTCACCGCGGAAGAGCATCAGATCAACGGCGGGCTGGGCGGAGCAGTGGCGGAGGTCTTGGCACAGCATATGCCGGTGCCATTGGAGATGATTGCGGTCAACGACAGTTTCGGCCAGACCGGCAGTCCGCAACAGCTGATGGCGCATTTTCATTTAAACGATACGGATATCGCGCGTGCCGCCAAACAGGCGATCGCGCGACGAGACCAACGCCGTTGATACGCGGCTGATCATCGACGTTGGCCGGACAGCAGAGACGATGCGGGAAAAAAAATCACAAAATATTTTTTTCGGCGCGATAATTACCGTCGCGGTTCTAGTGATTATCATCGGCGTGATGGCCATTATTCAGGTGACACCGTTGAGTGTGTATCAGGATTCACAGTATCATTTTTCGTTAAAATACCCTTCGTATTGGACCGTGGTTGAACGCCCCCAAAATGGCGCCGCCTTGGTGCAGTTTATGCTGCCGCCATCATCCGCATTGGATTCATTTATTGAGAATGTGAATATCACGACGGTTGATCTTTCGCGTAACCCCGGGATGACCGATTTAAAACGATTTACCCGTTCGACCACTGGTCAGATGACCGGCGTTTTTGGGGAATATCTCAATATCCTTGAGACGCGGGATATCCGCATGGGTGGTCAGCCGGCCTTTCGGTTCTCTTATATCACGCATGCTGATACAGCGGCAACCAAGGGCAAGATGAAATATCTTCATGTCTGGACGCTGCGTGGGACTCAGGCGATGATCATCACGTATATGGGCAATCAGGACGATTTCGATGCCAATCTGCCGCATGTCAACCGGATCATCCGGACATTCACATTTTCCAAATCATGAAACAATAGGATGCGATTGCTCGACGATGAGTCACTGCCGGTTGGTCGTGGGCAACGCAGCACAGAGCGCCTTTTGATCGATGAGGATATGATGCAGACAGCTCCTGATCATATGATTGTTTCCCAGTGCCCATTCTTCGTCGAATGCGGCGGGTGTATCCTGATGTGCGATTCCTGCCACTGTTTTCTCCTTTCCGAAGAAAAGAAAGGGGATCTGGTCAGCCGCAAACGTACCTGGGACGGCTGCCAGTATAAGAATTTCGCGCGCGTTGCCGGCGGCG
>CAZBHY010000020.1:0-15407 GCA_964491705.1 uncultured Planctomycetales bacterium | reverse complement strand
TTTATTTGAGTCGGCTCTGGAACCCAAACAGTTTTTGGAGATACATGGTTCGCATAATGATGCGCACATCTTAGATCGGGCAGCCTATTTACGTGGTCTGGATAGTTTTTTGAAAAAATATTTTTAATCATGGCAGGCAGACAGAATGACGGGCTTTTTAAAAGTTTTTGGAAATCAGATTGTTGACCATGGGCAGCCCGTGCGTCTTAAAGGGGTCAATCTCGGCGGGTGGTTGATGAAAGAGGCGTATTTTATGTACGCGCCCAATCGCGCAGTGCATTATTTTAAGGAAGATTTCGCGCGCCGGCTTGGCACCGAGGCATTGGTGGAGCTTGAGGAACAATTTCATAAGAATTTTATCCGTGCCAGCGATTTTGCCATGATCGCAGAGATGGGCTGCAATTGTATCCGTTTGCCGTTTCATTACGGTCTGATCGAGACATCCCCTTATGAATACGATTTGGATGGGGTGGCGTATCTTGACCGCGCGTTGCGTTGGGCTAAAGCCAACGGATTGCGTGTGATTCTGGATTTGCATGCGGCGCCAGGGGCGCAAAATCATGACTGGCATTCGGACTCGTTGGGTTCGGCGCAGATGTGGTCGTCTGAGGAATGCCAGCGACGCGTGTGTGCGTTGTGGACATTTTTAGCGGATCGGTACAAAAATAATACAACCGTTGCCGGATATGATGTCCTCAATGAAGCGGTGGTCGCTGATGCCAGGTTGCTGAACGCATTTTATGCCCGCGTGATTGCCGCTATCCGAACAGTGGATCGGAATCATCTTTTGTTTATTGAGGGGAATCATTGGGCGATGGACCTGGATTGCCTGGATGCCTTTGATGATGACAATTGGGCGTATAGTATTCATTTTTATCATCCGATTGAATTTACATTCAATTTCATCCCGCAATTGCGATATCCTTTGAAATCGTCTGCAGGTGTTTTTAATCGCACGACCTTGCGCAAATTGATTCGGCGGTATCAGGCGTTCGCGAAAAAACGTCCGGTGTTGGTTGGCGAGTTCGGCATTCATTCCCGTCAGGGATATTATGGTGATCAGCAATGGCTGTCTGATGTCCTGGAGTGTTTTGACGCCGCAGGATTCCATTGGACATACTGGACGTATAAGGCGGTCAAACATCATATGTTTCCGGATGGGATATACAGTTATTTCCCGAATGATCCGTGGGTTAATCGGGCGGGGCCTTTGGCTGGTTGGGAGACATGGGGCAACCTCTGGCCGACGATGAAAAGGAAAATGACACGGTCTTGGCGCACAGAGCAATTTGATGTGAATGCAAGTGTCTGTGATGTTTTAAAAAAATATTTATTTTAATGGCGGCAGGCAGGAACGATCTGTTATGAAGATTACGAGTTTATCCAATCCCAAGGTCAAACGTGCGGTGCGTCTCAGAGAGCGTCGGGCACGGGAAGAGATGGGCCTGACATTGGTCGACGGTTACCGGGAAATTGCTCGGGCCAGAGCGGCCGGATGGTCGCTGGATGAAGTTTATGTCTGTCCGGAGATTTTTGAACGATTTGCCGGACAGGAGGCGGCCAGCGCGATCGCGTCTTGGGGACTGGAGACGCATATCGTGCCAGAGCATGTCTTAGCGAAAATATGTTTTGGGGACCGCAGGGAAGGCATCGCGGCGTTGGTGCGTGTGAAACCGTGTCCATTATCTGCCGATCGTTTGTCTGATCGCCCTTTGGTGGTGGTCATTGAGGGTGTGGAAAAGCCTGGAAATCTCGGGGCGATCGTACGGAGTTGTGACGGAGCAGGCGTTGATGCGGTGATAGTGGCAGATACGAAGGCGGACATTTTTAATCCTAACGTGATTCGCGCCAGTACCGGGACGATTTTTTCTATGGCGACTATGCAGGCCGCTTCCAATGAGGTCAGGGATTTTTTAAGGCAGCAGCGGATGAGCATTATTGCTGCTGTGCCTCATGCGCGGCAGGTGTATTTTTCCGCAGATTTCCGTCAGCCGGTCGCGATTGTTTTTGGTGCAGAAGATACTGGATTGAGCCGATTTTGGATGGACGCAGCGGATGCCCAGGTGGCGATTCCCATGCGCGGTCAGGCGGATTCATTGAATGTGAGCAATACGGCTGCGGTATTGGTGTATGAGGCGATGAGGCAGAGGACATGACGCATATTCGGCTGCAAGTTTTTTTATCCCGCAATGGCGTTTGTTCCCGCCGAGAAGCAATGGGAGTTGTCCAATCCGGCCGCGTCGCAGTCAATGGCACTGTGGTGACAGAGCCGTCTTTTCCGGTTGATTCTCATGAGGACCGCGTGTGTGTAGATGGGCAGTGGGTGAGCTGTCAGGACTATGCCTACGTGATGCTTCATAAACCCAGCGGCTATGTGACGACTAAGGCCGATGCGTTTGTATCAAAAAAGGTGACAGATCTTCTTCCTCAGGAATTGCGTCATCTGAATCCCGTAGGACGTTTGGACAAAGACACGGAAGGCCTGTTGATTTTGACCAATGATGGTGATCTGCTGTATGCGTTAACGCATCCGAAGTTTGATGTTGGGAAGACATATCTGGTGCGGGTGCGTGGCCCATGGGATGTGTGCGTACAGCGTTCTTTTGAAACAGGGATTGAGTTGGAGGGCCGTCGGACATCTCCAGCGCAGATAAAAAATGTTATCGAGACGGGCAAAACAACAGATTTTGAGATCACGATCCATGAGGGATGGAACCGCCAGATTCGGCGGATGTGTGAGACGGCCGGGTTGACCGTCCGTTATCTTAAACGGATCCAGCACGGGAATCTTCGATTAGGGGATTTGCCAAAAGGAAAATGGCGGCGATTGACAGAACAGGAAATTCAATGCTTGAAAAACGCCTGCGGTTGCGCGTAACGCCGTTTTGGCGCATGATTGGAAAAATATGATCACGATCAACAGCTTATCAAAGAATTTTACCGGACGCACATTATTTAAGGATGTGACGCTGAGTATTTTTTCTGGTGAAAAAATCGGGTTGACCGGTCCCAATGGCGCCGGAAAATCGACCTTGTTTTCCATTATTTTGGGGGAGATGGAATCCACTGAAGGCAATGTCCAGCGTCAGAAGAATATCAGCATCGGATACCTGCCGCAGGAGGCGAAATTTCATTCCAAGCGCACGGTTTTGGAAGAAGTCACCTCTGGAGACAGCCGTATCCGTGCGTTATTAGACGAGAAACATCAGCTGGAAGAGGATGGCAAGGCGGCATCGACACGTTATGGGGATGTCCTGCAAGGGCTTGAGGTGTTGGGCATTTATGATCTGCAGCATACTGCGGAGAAGATTTTGTCTGGCCTTGGGTTTCATGAACAGGAGTTTCATCGCCCAATCTTGCAGCTCAGCGGCGGGTGGCAGATGCGGACGTTATTGGCCAAACTATTGGTCTATCATTATGACTTGTTGCTGCTGGATGAACCGACCAATTATCTGGATTTGAGCGCGACCTTGTGGTTGAAGGATTTTTTGGCGGCGTATCAGGGCACGTTTATCATGATTTCTCACGATCGTGTTTTTTTGAATGATGTGACGAATTATACGATCATTCTCGAAAATGGCCAAATGACCAAGGTCAAAGGAAATTATGAGGAATTTGAGCGCCAGAAGGAGATCGAACAAAAGCACTTGGAACGTGGGAAAAAGGTGATCTATAAAAAGCGGCAGCAGCTGGAGGATTTTTCTCAGCGGTTTCATGCCCAGCCCAACCGTGCTGCAGCGGTACGCAATAAACGCAAAATGATTGAGAAGCTGGAGGATATCACGCTACAGCAGGATTTTAAGAGTATTAAAGATTTTGAATTTCCGCTGAGCGAGGAAAGCGGCTATACGGTCGCATCATTGAATCATATTTTTAAGTCGTATGGGGACAAAACGATTTATACGGATCTGTCGTTGGATATCACCAAGGGTCAAAAGATTTGTTTTGTTGGGCCCAATGGCGCGGGAAAATCGACGTTGTTAAAGATGATTGCTGGAATTCTTGAGCCGACCAGCGGTGAGGTTAAGCTGGGACATAAGGTTTCCCGTGGATATTTTTCACAAACGCGGTTGGATGTCTTGAGCCCGCATCGGACGGTATTGGATGAGCTGGCATCAGCGATCACGACGTCTGTCCCAGCCGCGCAGATGCGCAGCTTATTGGGGCTGTTTAATTTTCGCGGGGATGATGTGTTTAAAAAAGTGGAGATTTTGTCAGGTGGAGAGAAGAGCCGTTTGATTCTGGCCAAGCTGCTGATTTGTCCGCCGAATTTTATTCTTTTGGATGAGCCGACCACGCATTTGGATTTGGATGGCGTGCGGGCATTGACACAGGCCTTTCAAAAATATCAGGGAACGCTGTGTTTTATCAGCCATGATTTATTTTTTGTCAAAGAGGTGGCGGACTATATAATTGAAGTGGATGCAGGACAGATCAAATCATATCCAGGGGGATTGGACTATTATTTGGAGAAGAAGCGCGGGGGTTTTACGCTGTCCGCGCAGGCTGAGGCCTTGAAAGATCAAGAAAGGCAAATGGAAAAAATCCGTCGAAAAAAAGGCCAGCAGGAAGAGAATGTAAAGGCTCAGAAAGAGCGGGAACAACACGGGGCTGCCAAAAAACGGTTGTCGCGCATTAAAGTGGAGATTACACGTTTGGAGAAAGAGATCAAGGATTTAGACACGGAAAGCTATGTCAAGTCCAGGTTGTTGAGCAATTCTTATGGGAAAGAACCCCTGTTGCTCAAGGAATATGGGGCGCGATTAAAAGAAATTCCAAGGATTCAGCGTCAGCTGGCGGAACAGATTCAAGCGTTGGAGGAAGAGCAGGCTAAAATCAAGGGCAACGGGTAAAAGAGCGTCGGGCAGCGGGTTGTGGGTGACATGAGCAATCAGATGACATTTTTTGAGACTGCGGTACAATAAGAGCATTCGCGCTGTATGTGGGGGCTGATCGGAGGGCGGGCATGTCATGTTTATCAAAAAAAATTTTTGGGCGAGCGTCTTCTTTGGAGGGAGGAGCTCGTTTTTTATTGAGTGTTATTGTTTGCGCGGCCATGCATGGATGTTCGATGGTCAAAAAGGTCCAGCATTTGCCGGAGTTGTTAACATTGAAAAATTATGCCGATAGCCAAGATGAGATTGCAAAAAACGCGGCTGAACAGAATCAGATGTTTGAGGAAATGGTTGCGGCGATTGACGCTGGGCAATTTGATTATTCGACACGCGATGCGGTGATGACGCGTTTTGGCCAGCCCACGTTCCGGAGAGAAATGGAATACCAAGGGCAAGTTTGTGATCAGTGGGTGTATCGGCATGTCAGAGATTTCCGTGGAGATAAGGTGTATTTATATTTTGACGGGCAAGGGCAATTGATGGCGATGGAGTATATTAAACAATAGTTGCGAGTGATATCCAGTGATAGAGGAGGAGTATTGTTTGTATGAGTAAGAAGCCGCGAAAAAACAAGATGGATCCTCGGCAATTGGATGGCGGAGTTGCGTCAAAGCCCAAACAGGAAAAAGACTGGGGCTTTGATGAGATTGCGCGATCCAAGTCACACCGCAGGTGAGGAGAAACGCACAGCGTGTCATGCGCCCGAGGCAACGAGCGATTCGCCATGGATGGCGGGTGATATGCCATTTGTTTTTTTATGGACGATGGGGCTTGGATTTCTGATCGCTATTTCTTGGTGGCACATTGATCGTTATGAAGAAATGCACTCAAAAAATGTTAATGAAAATTTATCGGCAGATGTTTGACCGTTTCGGCCCTCAGCATTGGTGGCCTGGGCAGACAAAAACCGAAATCATTGTCGGCGCCATTTTGACGCAGAATACCAATTGGGATAATGTGAAGAAGGCAATTGTCAACCTTCGGCAGGAGAAGATGCTGACGTTTCCGGCCTTGCGCGACGTAGATGTCGATGTGTTGGCGCAGCTGATTCGTCCGTCGGGTTATTTTAATATCAAGGCAAGGCGGCTGAAGAATTTTGTGGATTTTTTTTATCGGGAATACAACGGGTCTTGGAAAAAGTTTTCGTTGCAGCCGCTGGACAGGCTGCGTGAGAAGATTTTATCGGTTAATGGTGTTGGCCCGGAAACAGCCGATTCTATTCTGCTATATGCCTTGGAACAGCCGATATTCGTGATCGATGCCTACACGAAACGGGCACTGAGCCGGCATCATATCATCGCGGCGGAAGAAGATTATCATACTGTCCAGAATTTGTTTATGGGCCATCTGCCGCCAGACGCGATTCTTTTTAATGAGTATCATGCCTTGTTTGTGCGATTGGCAAAAGAGTATTGCCGCACAAAACCACAATGTGATGGTTGTCCACTGAAATCGGTGCCGTTCTTGTGATTACTATGAGCGAGCAGAGCATGCTTCTTGAGCGCAATGGCTTGTCGCACGGAACAGTTTGCTGAACCGGTAAAATTTCCACGTATCACCGTAGTTGTTTATCCAGTCCACCGCAGCGCTGGCAAAGCCTATTTCGCGGCCGGCCTGTTCACTGATCAGCCATTTGTGTTTGCGGATCTCAAAGAGAGCTGCATCATCGGTCAGAAAAGAATAGTGTGTTGTGTGCTGCATGGAAGAACTCCTATAATCACGTCTTTGACGACGGAGATTAATGAATTTATGTTGGGTGTTTATTTAAGTTTTTGATTATAACAGACAATGGATTTTGATCAAGCGTTAAGGAAAAAATATTTTATCCAATGCCCTGTTTTGGGCTTTCTGATTTGACAGTCAGGCGATCTATTCCTAGAATAAAACAATGATCACACGTGTTATTTTTCATGTTGATTTGGATGCGTTTTTTGCCAGTGTTGAGCAGCGCGACCATCCAGCGTTGAGGGGGTGCCCGGTCATCATCGGTGCCGATCCCCAGGGAGGCCGTGGACGCGGCGTTGTGTCAACCTGTTCGTATGAGGCGAGAGCATTCGGGGTCCATTCGGCGATGCCGATCTCTCAGGCCTATCAGCGATGCCCTCATGGCGTTTATTTGCCTCCGGATATGGAAAAATATCAGCAGGCGTCCCAGGATGTCTTTGCAATATTTGAAGAGTTCTCTCCGGATGTGGAACCGGTTAGCATTGATGAGGCCTTTATTGACATGACGGGAAGTTGTCACTTGTTTGGAACAGCCTCTGAGACAGCGGCATTGTTGAGATCCAAGATCAAACAACGTACTGGTCTGACTGCGTCGGTGGGCGTAGCCCCAAATAAAATGACCGCAAAAATTGCCTCCGATTATTGCAAACCGGATGGGATGCTGGAAGTTCCGCCAGAGGGTGTGCTGAAATTTTTGCATCCGCTTGAGATTCGCCGGTTATGGGGAGTGGGACCTAAAACACAGACGGCGTTAGAAATGGCAGGGCTTTTTACAATCGGCGATATTGCGCTGTCCCCCTTGGAAAAATTATATCAGATATTGGGCGAGCCAGGAGTGACCCTGCATGCCTTGGCCAATGGGATTGATCCGCGTGATGTCGTCGAAGAGCAAGAGATGAAATCAGTTTCTCATGAACAGACATTCGCACATGACACGGATGATCAGCGCTTGATCTTGGATACGATTCTTTCATTGAGTGAGAAGGTGTCTGACCGTTTGCGCAGCCAGGGTCTGAAAGGACGGTTGATCACATTGAAGATCCGGTTGACCGGTTTCAAGACATACACGCATTGTGCGCGTTTTTCTCAGCGGACCAATCACGCGGACAAGATCTTTAAGAAGGCGAAGGAATTGTTTGTTGATCATTTTTCTTGCGCTGGAACGGTGAGGCTGGTGGGGGTGCGCGTGTCAAATTTTGATGATGGGTTTGTACAGGACAGTTTGTTTGAAGATCCATGTGATCAGCGCTTAGAGTCGGTACATCAGGCCGTGGACCGTATTCGCGATAAATTCGGCAAGCAGGCGATTCATCGGGCTGGGGGATAAGGCCAGTCAACACGATGAGAGTAGGGGTTTTCATTGAATGGCCAGAGCTTCGAGCAGAAAAATTTTGAATCTATAGGCCCAACTGATTTTGCGTGTTAAGATATCGTGTCATATTGAATGGAAAAGGAGATGTCTTATGGATTTTATTACGAATCCTGAATTTTTTCAGTGGGTGATTTTACCATTATTGATTTTTTGCGCACGTGTGATGGATATGTCTTTGGATACGCTGCGCATTATGTTATTGTCCAGCGGGCGAAAATTTATTCCGCCGTTATTAGGATTTTTCCAGGTATTGATTTGGCTGTTTGCGATCCGTCAGGTCTTTTTAAATTTGTCCAATTGGGCATGTTTTTTAGGATATGCAGGCGGGTTCGCCATGGGGACGTATGTTGGGATGATCCTCGAAGAGAAATTGGCTATCGGAATTCAGGTCATTAAGATTATTACCCGTGCAGATGCATCGGAATTAACACATTTTTTGATGAAAGAGGGTTACGGGGTGACCAGCACAGATGGTCAGGGCGTCACAGGCAAAGTGAACATTTTACACACGATTGTCAACCGGTCAGACATTCCGGTTGTTTTGGACATTATCCAACGTTTTAATCCCCAGGCATTTTATACGATTGAAGATATTCGTGCGGTCAAGCAGGGAATTCTGCCGCAGAGAAAAAAGAATGCGTCATTGAAAAATCAAGAGGCCCTTTCTTAAGGAATGATGTGTGATCTACGATCCGTTTCAAAAACAGGCCATTGAATATATTGATCAAGGATTTTCTGTTATTGTGTCTGCGCCCACAGGAGCGGGCAAGACAGTGATCGCTGAGCATGTGATTCATGAGTGCCTGGCGCGCGGAGAAAAGGTGATCTATACCGCGCCGATCAAGGCCCTGTCCAATCAGAAGTTTCGTGACTTTCAAGCGGAAAATGAGGATATTGTTGGGATATTGACGGGAGATGTGTCGCTGAATACCAGCGCGCCGGTGCAAATTATGACCACGGAGATCTTTCGTAATAAGATTTTGGAGGGAGACGCGTCATTGGCGGATTTTTCTTGGATCATTTTTGATGAGATCCATTATTTGGATGATGAAGAGCGGGGGACTGTTTGGGAAGAGTCGCTGATTTTTTTGCCGCCGCATATGAAATTTTTAGGATTGTCGGCCACCGTGCCCAATGTGAATGAGATGGTGGACTGGTTGAAAAGCATTCACGGGCAGGAGATCAAGGTTGTGCGGGAAGATAATCGTCCAGTCCCGTTGCATGTCTACTATCAATGTCAGGGAGGAATCTATGATGATATCCGGCAGTTGACGATGCAGGGTTTTCGTCAGGCCAGGGGCAATTGGCAGGGCAAGGTTCCTCCGTTTTTATCGTTGAAGCCCAATAAATTGTCGTCACTGGTGCGTATGCTGGAGCGGGAGGAACGGTTGCCATGTATTTATTTCGTCTTTAGTCGTCGGCGGGCAGAAGAGCTGGCCGCGGAATTGTGGGAATTTAATTTTTTATCGGCACATGAAGCGGAAGAGATCGAACAGCGCTTCGCGGCGTTATGCGAGCGTTTTGACATTGCAGGGGAGCCCAGTGTGGAGGATATACGGCCGCTGATCCGCCGGGGAATTGCCTACCATCATGCGGGGATGCTGCCAACGGTCAAGGAGGCGGTGGAACAGCTGTTTACATCACGGATGATTAAGGTCATTTTTACAACTGAGACATTCGCGTTGGGGATCAATATGCCGGCGCGCACTGTGGTGTTTGATGAGCTGCGAAAATTTTATGGCCGGAGGTTTGAAACACTGCGCACACGGGATTTTTATCAGATGGCCGGTCGCGCGGGACGGCGGTCAATGGATGCCGAAGGGTTTGTATATTGCCGTATTAATCCGCATCACATTTCTGCAGATGATATTCGGCGTGTGGTCAATGGCCGCCCAGAAAAAATTTATTCGCAATTCAGCGCATCATACGCGACGATTTTGAACCTTTACCGTGTTCATCGGGAGAAGTTATACGAAATTTATCCGCGTTCATTTCATTATTTCCAAACCGGCAAGGCTGCCCGGCATCGTGCGGTTGACCGGATGCGTGCTAAGGTGGATATTCTGAAGGAGATGGGATATATCCGCCATGAGGCGCTGACGGATAAGGGTGAGTTTGCGCGGCAGGTCTACGGATATGAATTGATTTTTAGTGAATTATATGGAAGCGGGATGTTAGAACATCTGTCGGCTGAGGAACTGGGGATTCTGGCTGTGGCTGCAGTTTACGAACCGCGCAAAGGTGAACACCGCCCTCATCTTTCCGGAAAGGCCCGCAAATTGGATGAGATGTGTACCGATGCTGTTCGTCGTATTCATCGTTTGGAGAAAGCGGTGGGCCTGCGGGATCTGACCAAGCGGCCATATTTTCATTTATCTGAAGCGGTAGGCGCATGGATGAAAGGGCAAAGTTTTCATACCGTCGTGGCAAAGACCCAGGCAGATGAAGGGGAAGTGGTGCGGTATTTTCGTATGGCGATTCAGGTCTTGCGTCAAGTCATCGATGGCGGCGTCTCGCCGGAAATGGCATCCAGAATTTATCAGGCCATTGGTCTTGTGAAACGCGATATTATTGATTCGGAAAAACAGCTGCGCAGTTGAACGGGACAAGTTGAAATAATAATGATATGTTTTTAGGAAAGAGAGGTGTCAGACCATGAAAAAAGGTTTTACTCTTTTAGAGTTGGCTATCGTTATTACCATTATAGGGGTTTTGACTTCGGTAGCGTTGCCGAAGCTTTATTCAGCAATTGAGCGATCCCGTTCTGCAGAGGCGTTGGCTATTTTGAGCAATCTTCGTGGCGCAATGGAGCGGTGTTTTTTGATGAACAATGGGACGTATGTGGGTTGCAGGTGGGATGGTTGGAAGCAGAATATAGATATAAAATCCGAGCCTGATCCGAATCAACATTTTCTTTATGAAGTAATTTTAGGTACGGTTACAAGGGACTCGTATACCATGAGAGCGGTACGGAATGCCTATGAGCTTAGCGGGGGTGGAGGTGAGATTTGGTGTTATCAATCGCCGGCTCGATTTTATTGTCAAGGTCGAGGTCGTTACTCTTATGTGCAAACCGGAAATCCTCCACCATGATGCGGCAGATATGATAAGGAAGGCAGATGAAAGAACGGGTTTTGATTTTACGCGTCATGAAAAAACACCCTGTGGCGTCATTTTGCGCTCGGGTATTTTTCAAAAGTGTTTTTGTCCCTTGGGAGAATCGGAGATGGGGAACCATGGGAGATGGAATCGGTCAGTGATCAGGCTTGTGAGATAGAAAGTCAGCTGGTACAATCATGTTTATTCTTGGAATTAGGCGGTTAGGGATTAGCCATTAATGATACCGGAGGGGCTATGTCGATGATTGTGGTGTTGCTTGCAGTCAATGTCGTGTTGGTTATTGTTCTTTTAATACGGTCGTTCACGCAGAATCTTGAACGCACTGAGAGGATATTTCGTGAGGAGATCGCACAGAACCGCCGGGAGATCGGGGAGACGCTCAAAGGATTTGGCGATTCTCTTTCTCAGGGGGTAGATCGTGTTCGTGAAAGCGTTGAAAAACGTTTGGAGTTTATTCAGCGGGATAATAATGAGAAGCTCGAACAGATGCGTGCGACCGTGGATGAAAAATTGCATGCCACACTGGAAAAGCGGTTGGGGGAATCGTTTAAGCTGGTCGATGAACAGTTGACCCGTGTTCA
This sequence comes from uncultured Planctomycetales bacterium, assembly GCA_964491705.1. Classification (GTDB taxonomy): domain Bacteria; phylum Omnitrophota; class Gorgyraeia; order Zapsychrales; family JANLHA01; genus JAKLFA01. The sequence goes on along the minus strand of CAZBHY010000020.1, from coordinate 3,714 downwards.
TCAGGATCTTGGGGAGATGCGTAATCTGGCCGTTGGTGTGGGCGATCTGAAAAAGGTGCTGACCAATGTCAAGACACGTGGAACTTGGGGCGAGGTTCAGCTGGGGAGTCTTCTCGAGCAGGTTTTGAGTTCTGAGCAATATGAAACAAACGTCGTGACGAAAAAGACCAGTAAGGATCCTGTTGAGTTTGCGATCGTCTTTCCGGGGAAGGATGGCGGGGCGGTGAGAATGCCCATTGACGCGAAATTTCCTGTCGAAGATTATCAGCGGCTGCAGGAGGCCCAGGATCGTTGGGATAAGGTCGCAGTGGATGAGGCGCTTAAGGCTTTGGAGCAGCGCATTAAATTGGAGGCAAAAAAGATTCAGGATAAATATATTGATCCGCCATACACCACGGATTTTGCCGTGATGTTTTTACCGATTGAGGGACTTTACGCTGAGGTGATCCGTCGGCCGGGATTATCAGAGATGCTTCAGAGGGAATATCGGATATCGGTTGCAGGACCGAATACGATTTTCGCGTTTTTAAACAGCCTGCAGATGGGATTTCGCACCTTGGCGGTTGAAAAAAGGGCCAGTGAAGTGTGGCAGCTCCTCGGCGCCGTGAAGACCGAATTTGGGAAATTCGGGGATATTTTGGATAAGACGCAAAAGAAGCTACAGGAGGCAAGCAATACCATTGAAGACGCATCCAAGAAATCACGCACGATCGAACGGAAATTAGGCAAGGTGCAAGAGCTGCCTGCGGCGCAGGTACCAGAATTATTGGAGGATGGGGCTGACGATGCTGAATCTTAGCCATGAGTTAGGCGAAGGGGTCACAGCGATTTTCACGGATGTGGGTGTTGATTTTATTCTTCCGGAGAGTGGAGATGTTTTTGGCCCATCGCAGAAGAACGCTCTTGGCGCGATGGGGATCGATGTCGATCGCATGATGAATATTCGTCAGGTTCATGGCGGGGATGTGTTGGCGGTGAGCGAAACAGGGCGCTGTTCTTTGAGTGAAGCGCTGCGTGCAGCGGATGGGATGATTACTAATATGCCGGGGCTGGTCTTGGCGGTGCGCACTGCCGATTGTGTTCCTGTGTTTTTGTATGATTCGGTGCATCGGTGTGTGGGGATGATTCATGCCGGTTGGAAATCCACGCAACAGCGCATTGTCTGCCGTGCCGTTGATATGATGCAGGATATCTTTGGCGCAGATGCTCGTGATATCAGGGCAGCGTTGGGTCCATCAATTCATTCCTGTTGTTATCAGGTCGGCCAGGAACTGTGTGATGTTTTCCCGGATGATGTTATTCCGCGACGAGGGGAATGGTTCTTGGATCTGCAGGCAGCGAATCGGCGTCAGCTGGTTGCCAGAGGCGTTGGTGATGAGCATATCTTTGATTGTGGCATATGTACGTGCTGTAGCGAAAATTATTTTTCCTATCGTCGTCAAGGGAAGGCGGCTGGACGGCATTTGTCCGTGATTGTCATGAAAGAGGATCGATCATGAAGCATGATAACACAATTGCGGCTATCATTATTTTTGTGACCTGTCGAGATGCCGATGAAGCGGAGACAATCGCCCATGAATTATTGAGGCGGCGTCAGGCCGCATGTGTGAATATCATTGAGCATTTAGTTTCGCTGTTTCATTGGCAGGGAAAAGTGGAACGCGCCAACGAGGCACAGCTTGTTATTAAAACGCGCGCGTCGTTATTTGAATCCGTTCGCACAACCGTCAAGGCAAATCATTCCTATCAGACGCCGGAAATCATCGCAATTCCGTGCGTGGATGGCGATCGGGACTATGTTCATTGGATCATATCAGAAACAGAAGAATCAACGGAGTGAGGAGGGCTGTGTGAGAAAAAAAATTCTATTGATGGTGGTAGGTGTGGTCATGGCTGCGGGTGTGGTATCTCAAGTTCAGGCACAATGGTTTTTATTTAAAAATCCATTGCTGGGGAAACCCGCCAAAGAATTTTCTCTGCGGGACCTTTCGGGACAGAGCCGGAGTTTATCTGAATTGCGTGCTGATCGTCCGGCCATTGTCTTTTTCTGGGCCACATGGTGTCCGCATTGTGTGAATCAGTTGGCTGATTTGAAACAGCATGCGGATGTTTTCGTGGAAAAGAATATTCAGTTGATCTTGGTAGATCTGGGCGAGGACGCGCGAAAGGTTCAGGATTTTATGACACGCCGGGGGCTTGCGTTTGATGTCCTGATTGATGCCGATGGCGATGTTGCTGCTGATTATGGAGTGCAGGGTGTTCCTACGTATGTGTTTATTCATAAAAACGGCATCGTCAAGGCGGTGGAACATACGCTCCGTGAGGATTATGACGCTGTATTATTTTCGGAATAAGAGACTGCGATGGATAGCGTGATGGGAACGGGACAGAAAAATTCTTCTGTCCCGTTTTTTTATGATTGCGTTAAACCACAGGGATAAGGGCGTGGCCTTATTGGTTCAACTGTTCTGAGATCAAGTCTTCAATGTCCGCCTGTTCTCTGAGCTTTTGAAAATAGGCGTTAAAGGCCTCTATTTTTTTACGCTCAAGAAGATTTTCTCCGAAGGATTGCCTTTCCTCCTGATATTTTTGTTCGTCGATGGGAACGGTGTGCTCAAGATGGAGGATAGCATAGCCTTTGTCTGTTTCTGTGACTCTACTGATGGGAGAATCGGTGGTCAGCGAAAAAGCTGTTTGCTGAAAGGCGGTTGCTGGTCCAAGATCATCCAGGTATTGCCCGTATGTAAAATCTGGCGTCTGTCGCACGGTCAGGTTGAGCGTTTGGGCTGTTTTTGCGAAATCATTGTCAGCGATAAATTGTGTCAGACTGTGTTCCGCCTGAATTTTCGATCGATTCATGGCCTCATGCTGTATCCATGCGGATTTGACTTGATTTTTGACGTCGTCATAGCCAGGGAGAAAGGCCGGTCGGATCTCCCGTAATTGGACGATGTCGTAGCTTGTCGGCGTTGCGATGATGTCGGTGTGTTGGCCCGTGCGCATGGTGAAGAGATTTTGAAATATATCCAGCGGCCAGTTCAGGGCCAGGTTGGGTTTATTGATATCAAAAAATCCCGTCTCCTTGATATCCAATGTGGATGTTTGTGCTGCTGTCGGAAAATCCTGGCCTTCATTCAAAGCGTTAAGGATTGCCAGGGCTTTTTCATAGGCTTGATTTTTGGAATTAGGGTCATTGCTGTCAAAAGGGCAGGTGACATAGGCGGCATTGACAGCTGGGGGTTGTATAAACGCATTTTTATGATCAAGGAAATATTCTTTCGCTTTGATATCGTCAAAGGCAATTTGGCTGGCGAAGTCTTCTACTGGGAAAAGCACATAGGAGACGCGCACCTGTTCGTTGGCTTCTTTGTAGGAATTGAGGATTTCTTCTTCTGTCATGGATACGGTGAAGGTTTGTCGGTTGAATAAATGGTTGATTTTGAGGGACTCGCGCATTCCCTCTTCAAAGGCCCGGACTGATATTTTTAGTCCGCGGCTGAGGATCATATGGTAGATGTTTTTGTCAAATACCCCTGTATTTTGGTTGTGGAAAAAGGGGATGGCCTGGATGGCTTCAATGACGTCACGATCTGCAATAGTGATATGTTGGCGCTTGGCTTCTCTCAGTAGAATGATGCGGTCCCAGGCTTGTCTGGGCAGTTGCAGCATCGGCAACAATTGCTGAAAATTTTCTCCGTATTGCAGCTGGGCCTG
>CAZBHY010000019.1:1578-15475 GCA_964491705.1 uncultured Planctomycetales bacterium | reverse complement strand
GAGGCGGATCAGGAAATTGTTATTTCCGGCAGAACGATTCACAATTTGGAATTTGAGGTGGATGGAAAGATGCTGGGCGCCTTGGGCCGGCAGGATCGCAACGCGCGGCGTGTGATTATTACGAAGAAAGGTCTGACGGTCAGCGAGTGACGACGTCGTTCGGCTGATGCAGCGCGGTCATATCGCATGTATTGTTTTTCCTCATGATGCTCTGACGATATTGAATCATTAATCGGACACTATGCCTAAAAAAATTTCATTGATTAATCTCGGGTGCGCCAGGAATCTGGTTGATGCTCAAGAAATGCTAGCGCGTTTGAGCGATCAGGGTTTTGAGATCGTGTCTTTAGAGAATGCCGAGACAGTGGTGATCAATACGTGCGGTTTTATCAACGATGCCAAGAAAGAATCTGTGGATGCGATCGTTGAGGCGGTTGACTGGAAAAAGCAAGGGCGGATTCAGCGGGTGGTGGTGGCCGGATGCCTGAGCCAGCGATATGCCGATGAATTAAAAAAGGAATTTCCGGAGGTGGATGCATGGATTGGTGTTCCATCAATGGTGCCGGACAAGCTGGTCAAGCAGGTTTCCTTGTGTCCCGATCATATGGCATACGTGAAAATTTGTGAAAGCTGCGTTCAACATTGTGCGTTTTGTATTATTCCGAAGATCAAAGGCCGTTTTGTATCGCGGAGTATGGAGTCTATTCTTCAAGAGATTGGGGCATTGGACGAGAAGGGAGTCAGGGAACTGAATCTGATCGGCCAGGATATCACGGCCTATGGTTTGGATGTGTATGGCCGGAAATCGCTGCCGCAATTGCTGACGCGCATTGCCGCGCAGATCACACAGATACGCTGGATCCGTTTGTTATATATGTTCCCGGCGCATATCACCGATGAGCTTTTGGATGTGATGGCTGCTGAAAAAAAGATCTGCCGTTATGTGGATGTGCCGTTTCAACATGTGAGTGATACGATATTGACGGCGATGAATCGCGGGATATCGGCTGAGCAGACGCGGGCGTTGGTTGAAAAAATTCGCAAGAAGATCCCCGGCGTGCGTATCCGTTCAGCGTTCATTGTTGGATTGCCTGGGGAAGGCGAACAGGAGTTTGAGGAGCTGATGGATTTTGTTCGATGGGCGCGTTTTGATCGGATGGGTGTTTTTATGTATTCTCCGGAAGAAGGAACACCGGCTTTTTCCATGCCCAAGCAGGTTTCCGAACAGGTGAAAAGACAGCGGCGTGATCAGGTGATGCGGTTGCAGCAAGAAATTTCGTTGGAATTGAATCGGCAGGCCGTGGGTGAAGAGATGGCTGTCTTGGTTGAAGGGTATGATGAGACCGTGCAGCGGTATTTCGGCCGGAGTGAATTTCATGCGCCAGATGTGGACGGAGTGATCTATATTTGCAGTGATGAACCTTTGCCTATTGGGGAGTTTGTCACGGTGAAAATCATCGATGCCCAGGAATATGATCTGGTTGGTGAGATGCGCAGCACGCCGATCCAAAGGCGTTAAGGCGTGATTGTTAAAATAGCTGGCGGCATCTTGGGATCTGTAGCCACAGTGCCATTGATAAGGATCTTTTATGAACCTTCCTAATTTTTTAACACTATTGCGATGTGTCATGACCCTCGGGTTTATATGGTTGTTTTGGACGGATATTGATGCAGCGGCATTGTTGTTTGTTTTGGCAGCATTGACGGATTTTTATGACGGGTATCTGGCTAGGAAACATGATATGATCACAACCTTTGGGAAGATCATGGATCCAATCGCTGATAAGTTTTTGATCATATCGGCATTTGCGGTGTTCGCTGTCGTGAATATGGTGTCATGGTGGATGTTTTGGATGATCACCATGCGCGAGATTGGCGTGACTGCATTTCGTTTTTGGGCGATGTCAAAAGGAAAGGTGCTGGCGGCTGAGCAGGCGGGCAAGATCAAGACGGTTTTGCAGATTGCAACGATCTGTTTGCTGCTGCTGCTTTTGATTCTCGTGAACCATTGGGTGGTGGAATCTCCGTCCCTGCATGTCATTCCGGTGATCGCAGTGATTCATCTTGGGGCAATTGCATTATTATGGTTGTCGGTTATAATAACGGTCGTGTCTGGAATTTTAGTGATTTGGAACAATCGGGATATTGTGCGCGCATCATCGACAACGATGTTTTTTTAAAAAAACGTATGAAGTAGCATGCCGTATTGTTAATGAGGAGTGGATATGGGCGATCGTGTGGTCAAAGCGTTATCAACATTTTTTTATATTGGGAAATTTCCCATGGCTCCTGGCTCAGCAGCAAGTTTAGCCGGTGCTTTTTTGGGCGTCATTTTTCATCAGGCATGGGTGGTGTATGGGATTGTGTTTGCCGTGGTGACCATTGCTGGATTTACGACGGCGGGTAAGATGGAAGCGCTGATGGGAGAAAAGGATCCTGGTTGCGTGGTCATTGATGAGGTGTCGGGCATATTAATTGCGTTTTTTCTTTTGCCGGTCAATTGGGCCACGTTTTGGACCGCATTTTTTTTGTTTCGGGCGTTTGATATGTTCAAGATTTATCCCGCGTCAAAATTCGAGGCGCAGGGCGGGGCTTATGGCATTATGATGGATGATATTATGGCGGGTGTTTATACGTTTGCGGTGATGCAGATTGCGGTGAGGTTGGTGGGAATGATTTAAATCATAAAAACTCCGTTGCATGTCTGCGCGGGGTTAATTCGCTCGGTTAGCTTATGTCGTATAAGGTTCATAAGCTAAGAGCTCATTGAGGAGGTCCGTTATGTTTCGCAGCAGCAATCCAACATTAAGAGAGACAATGTTTGATCAGGAACGCAGTCATTCTCAGGGTGATACCATGACGATCCAGGGAACGGTGAATAAGTCGTTTCTTCTTTTGGGTCTGGTGGTGTTATCGGCGTATTGGATCTGGGGGCAGGTTGCACAACCTGTTCCGTTGGTCGAGTATGGCGCTGTGCGTTCGGCCAATCCGGTAGCATTGAGTTATTCAACGATGGCGGCGATAGCGGGCTTTGTGATCGCGATGGTGACAATTTTCAAGCGGGAGTGGGCAGGCATCACCGCTCCATTTTATGCGCTGTGCCAGGGAGTGTTTTTAGGTGGCATCTCTGCGGTCTTTGATATGCAGTATCCAGGCATTGTTGTTCAGGCGGTATCATTGACATTTGGGGTCATGTTTTGCATGTTGGCAATCTATAAATCCGGCATCATTCAGGTCAATGAGAAGTTTATTTTTGGCATTGCGTCGGCCACAGGAGCCATTGCGTTGGTTTATTTGATGAGTATTATTCTGGGATTTTTTGGACGGGGCGTTCCTGCGCTTTTCGGCAGCGGTCCTGTGGGCATTGGGTTTAGTTTGATCGTGGTGGGTATCGCCGCATTTAATTTAGTCGTGGATTTTTATATGATTGAACAGTATTCGAAGCTGGGGTTGAAAAAACACATGGAATGGTACGGTGCGTTTAGTCTATTGGTCACGCTGGTATGGTTGTATTTGGAAATGTTGCGTTTATTGGCGAAGCTGAACAGCCGGAGATAAAGATCCGCGTGCAATATTGAAAAGTGAAGGGATGGCTGATGCCATCCCTTTTCATTTGGCTTGCCCCATCACTGTGATTTCTTCGCGGTCATGATACAGCTGGCGGATGGATAAGCGTTTGCAATAAGGCAGAAGGCCGTTTTTGGGGTCTCTGATTTTTTTTAATAAGGCGATGGGATCTTCTCGCCCGACTTTCATATTGGCGACAAAATAACGGCACCATTTTTTATTCAGCCAGCGGCGCAGGAGATCAAAAATCACATCAGGTTTTTCAAGGATGTCGCATAAAAGCCAGTCGGCAGGTTGGGATTGATCATAGATATACGTGAGCGCGTCAATGGTGAGATGTTCGATGTTTGGGTGCGATGCCACAGCACCTTTGAGTGGTCCATTATCAATGGCCGTGACAAACGCACCGCGTTTGAGCGCGCTATAACTCCATCCGCCGGGAGCTGCCCCAAGATCAATTACGGTTTCATTGGCATGAGGTTCTTCTCCAAAAAGGTGAAAGGCTTCTTCGATTTTGAGATACGACCGGGAAGGAGCCAGCGGGTCCATATGCATCCGTTGTTGTCCCGCGGAGCGGGCTTTGAACGCGACAAAGACCTGATGAAAATCAATAAAGTGAACGAAGAATCCTTCCGAAAATTTTGTACTAGGAGGGATGCCTTCCTTGGAGAGCTTTGTCACACGGGATATTCTTTTCAGCGCTTTCGTGTGCCAGCATTTTTCAACAATGCGCGCGCGTTGTATACACTGATCAGTGTCTGACGCGGAAAATAATCGCGCCCATGGCTCGGTGATAGGCGTCTGTCCGATGTGCGTGATAAAAAGATTTAATAGTTCATCTGCCAAGGCGTTGACCGATGACGCGTGGATCAACACGGGATTTTCTAGGATGTGATACGCGAAACAGGGGTCAATCAGCGATGTGTCGTGTTGCCGCGGGCTTGACGAGTCGTCCCATTGCGCGAGAATCCATCCCCGGCCTTTTGTGTGAAGATGCAGATGGAATAGTTCCATCTCTCGCGTAAGGGTTTTTTCATATCCAGGTTTGCACGTGATTAAAACATTCGTCGCCATTGCGTCCCTTTTTTGGAAGGCATATTCTTACTGTGAACCATTAAATCTGATAGAATGAGTGTAACATAAAAGGGCGTTGAGTTTTATGAATAAATTTTGCGAAAGGAACGCTTCTGTGCCTGTATGTAAAAAAATATCGAAAAGACATCATCCAAAAGGATTTGATATCCTGTATGAAGACAGGGATATCATTGTTGGCAATAAGGCTCCGGGTTTTTTGACCGTCGGCGCAGCATGGAATCGGACGCACACGATCCATGCGGCTTTGAATCAATATGTTCGTAAGGGCAATTCTCGGTCACGAAAATGTGTGTATGTGGTGCATCGGTTGGATCAGGAGACATCCGGGCTCCTTGTTTTTGCGAAGACTCAAGAGGCGCAGCAGCATTTGAAGGACCATTGGACGGAAACAAAAAAAACATATTATGCCGTTGTGCATGGGCGAATGGCGAAAAAGGCCGGGGTGATTGAGAGCTATTTGACAGAAGATGAGGAATATGTCATGCATTCTCATCGTGACAGCACGCATGGAAAACTGGCACGGACCGCGTATACGGTTCTTAAAGAAACAGATAAGTTCAGCCTGGTGAAGATTGACCTTTTGACCGGACGGAAAAATCAAATACGCGTTCATTTTGCGGATGAGGGGCATCCTGTGGTGGGTGATATGAAATATGGGAAAGGCCAGTCACGGCATCGCCGTCTCGCGCTGCATTCTCAGGCATTATCGGTGATTCATCCGTTCAGCGGTGAGCGGCTGTATTTTGAAACGGCCGTTCCCGAGTATTTTCGCGTCTTGGTTGGTTGTTGGAAAGAAGACCCACAGGATGCCCATGGTAAAAATCTCAAAAGATGATGCCTTGGGGCGTCATGGCGGGTTAATCTAAAAATTCCAGCAATAGTTTCATGGCTTGTTTGACCGCTTGAAGACGGATTTGAGAGCGCGTTCCTTGGAAGAGACATTTGAGGCAAAGTGTTTCCCAGTGGGTAGCGATGGCTACAAAGACGAGACCCACGGGTTTGGCTTTTGTCCCTCCATCAGGGCCGGCAATTCCGGTAATCCCGATACCGAAATCGGTATTGTGAATTTGCCGCGCATTTTGAGCCATGAGTGTAGCAACCTCATCACTCACCGCCCCTTTTTTTTCAATGGTTTTTGGCGGGATATTCAGCAGGTGGATTTTGGCATCATTATTGTAGGTGATGACACCGAGTTTAAAGACATCCGATGAGCCCGGGACCTCGGTTAGCCGGCTGGCTAAAAGTCCTCCTGTACAGGATTCGGCTGTGGTGAGAGTTTTTTGTTTTTGAATGAGGGTGTGAATGATTTTTTCTTCGATTTTCATAAAGACATTATACACCTAAGCCGTAGATTTTCTTGACTTTTTTTTGGATATAAACTATATTATACGCAATACTTTCGGGATATTTCCGCGAAAGCGGTACAGGGTGAAAATCCCGGCTGGTAGTGATCCTTTCGCATGCGCGACAGGAAAGCCTACGACCCTTGAATCGGCATGTATAGTGATTCAGGGCGGATCAAGTGAAGCCTGCGGTTGCGCAGGATAGTCTTGGGCCAATAGTAAAAGCCTAGATGGGAGAAAGTATTCAGGATAATCGCCAGGTGTTTGGCGTTATGCGCTTATGGCGCAAAGTATCTTTGAATCATTCCCGGGAGTATGCCCGGGATTTTTTTTTGGATTCATAGGGCAGGGGATCATTGCTTATTTAAACCAATCAACAAGAGGAAAGAATATGTTCAGCCCGATGGAGGAGATTTTAGAGGATTTAAAAAATGGCAAGATGATTGTGGTGATGGATGATGAGGGCCGTGAAAATGAAGGCGATGTGTTGGTCGCCGCTGAATTTTGTACTCCGGGAACCATCAACTTTATGGCAAAAAATGCCCGGGGTTTGATCTGTGTTCCAATGGAGTCTGAGCGATTGAACATACTGGGTCTGCATCCGATGAAAGATAATATTTTATCGCATAAGCAGCATCAGAAAAGCAACACGGGTTGGACGATTTCGGTTGATGCGGCGCGAGGGGTCACGACAGGGATTTCCGCGCATGACCGTGCGTACACAGTCAAGCTTTTGATCGATGAGAAGACAACACCTTGTGATTTGGAAACGCCTGGTCATTTATTCCCCTTGCAAGCCCGTCGGGGAGGAGTACTGGTCCGCGCTGGCCATACGGAAGCCTCTGTTGATTTGATGAAATTGTCCGGCTTGTATCCTGCCGGGGTAATTTGTGAAATCATGAATGATGATGGGACAATGGCGCGCACGGATGATGTGAAGGTTTTTGCGGAAAAGCATGGTATGAAGATTTGTTCGATTGCCAGTTTGATTGAATATCGCCGGAAATATGAGGTTATGATTGATCGCGTGGCAGACGCGGTGATCCCTACGGCTTATGGGGCATTTCATATGCTGGGATATCGTTCGCGGGTGGATGATTATGTGCATTTAGCTTTGGTCATGGGTGATGTAGACGGTTCAGTCCCAGAGTTGGTTCGGGTGCAGTCGGAGTGCTTGACAGGGGATGTGTTCGGATCTCTACGGTGTGATTGCCGGCAGCAACTCGATGCCGCGATGCAAAAGATTGCTAAAGAAGGGCGCGGGATCATTTTATATATGCGTCAGGAAGGGCGCGGCATCGGACTGCTCAATAAATTAAAGGCCTATCGTCTGCAAGATGAGGGGATGGATACCGTCGAAGCAAATCATGCCTTGGGTTTTGGTGATGATTTGAGAGATTATGGGATCGGCGCTCAGATCTTGGCGGACTTGGGCGTTAAAAAGATCCGTCTGCTGACGAATAATCCGCGCAAGATTGTGGGGTTGCAAGGGTATGGTCTGGAGGTGGTGGGGCGCATTGAGCTTCATGTGGAGCCGACAGAGCATAATCGTAATTATTTGAAGACAAAAAAAGAAAAGATGGGGCATCTGTTAAAATAAGGCAGAGGGCGTGTGAGGATGAAGCAGACCAAGGGACTATCAAAACGCGGACAAAAGATTTATGCGATTGTCGTGTCGCGTTTTAATGAATTTATTACGCAGCGTCTGCTCAGTGGGTGCGTGGAGGAGTTAAAACGTCAAGGCGTTGGGGAACACTGTATTCAGATTGTATGGGTTCCTGGCGCGCTTGAGATTCCGGTGGTGGCTCAGCGCCTTGCCAAAAAACGCTCTGTATGCGCGGTGATCGCAATCGGATGTGTGATCCGTGGCGAGACTTATCATTTTGAATTGGTCGCGGATCAGACAGCGCAAGGAATAGCGCGTGTCGCGCTGGAGACAGGGACACCGGTAATTTTTGGTGTGATCACAACAGAAACGGTCGAGCAGGCGTATAAGCGGTCTGGTGATGGGGATGAGCATAAAGGGATTGAAGCGGCACAGGCCGCAATCGAGATGGTGAACGTGTTCAATCGTATTTAAGACATGGCATCGTGTTGGGCGTTGGTTAGCGCGCAATGCTGTGTATGGACAATTGATTTTATTTAAGGGAAGGGAACATGAGAAAGCGTACGCAGGCCAGAGAAAACGCATTGATCATTCTTTATCAGAGGGACGTGACCCATTTTGAGATACAGACAGTGGCCGATCATTTCTGGCTGGATCATAAAGATGCTGATGCTGAGATTAAAGAATTTGCAGCACGGTTGGTATTTGGTGTTCACCAGAACATCGATACGATTGATGCGAAAGTCTCTTCGTATGCAACCAATTGGCAGTTGAAACGCATGGCAATCATCGATCGGAATATTTTGCGTTTGGGAATGTATGAGCTGTTATTCGCGGATGATATCCCGTCTAAGGTTACCATTAATGAAGCGGTCGAACTGGCCAAAAAGTTTGGGGATGTTGAGTCCAGCAAGTTCGTGAACGGTATTCTTGATAAAATTCATAAAACAGAAATTCAGTTAAAAGAAAAACGGTCAGAGTGACGCGAACAGTCGATCTTCATATTCATACGTGTTTTTCCGATGGCGCGGATACGCCTGAGCAGGTTGTTGCCATTGCTGTCGGGAAAGAGTTGTGCTGTATTGCCGTGACCGATCATGATATTCTTGACGGAATTGAGCCAGCCATTCAGGCCGCTGAGGGAACCGGTCTAGAAGTGATTCCGGGTGTCGAACTGTCGACGCAACATAGTGGGGCGGACATTCATATTCTGGGATATTGTTTTGATTGCCATGATCCTGTGATGAGGCAGAAATTGCGCATGTTTCAGGATACACGCATGAGCCGGGTCAAGATGATGGCCTCACGGTTGCGTGAATTGGGCATGGACATTACTGATGGGGATGTTTTTTCCCTGGCGGGATCAGATGCTATTGGGCGTCCGCATATTGCTCAGGCCTTGGTGAACAAGGGATATGTGCGTACCGCAGCTCAGGCGTTTGATGAGTATATTGCTGAAGGGAAACCTGCCTATGTTGAAAAATTCAAACAGACACCGTATGAAGCGATTGCATTGATCCGTCAGGCGGGTGGAGTTGCTGTTATGGCGCATCCGATGGTGACATTGCGGGATGAGGTGATTCCGAGTTTGGTTGAAGCGGGGCTCGCTGGGTTGGAGGTGTATTATCCGAATACTCCCAAGCAGCTGATACGTTTTTATGAACGGATCGCGGACAAACATGGATTGGTGAAGACTGGAGGTTCAGATGCACATGGTCAGTATCGCCAGTACAGTCCGATCGGCATAGTGCGGGTGGATTATGCAGCGGTTGAGGCGCTCAAGGCGCGTAGCGCATCATCACGGTGTTGAGCTATTTTTGTTTTTGAATTTAACATCCAAGCGAACAAAGGCGTGGAAATGACAGATCAAATGTATATGCGCAGCGCGTTGGATTTGGCATGTCACGGATTAGGGAAAACCAGCCCCAACCCAGTGGTTGGTTGTGTGATTGTTAAGCGTGGGCGGATTGTTGGGCAGGGATGGCACCAAAGGTGCGGCGGTCCGCATGCGGAAGTGTTGGCGTTACGTCAGGCCAAGGAACAGGCGCGGGGAGCGGTCATGTTTGTGACTTTGGAGCCGTGTTTTCATCAGGGACGCACGCCTCCTTGTGTGGATCAGGTGATTGCCAGTGGTATTCGTCGCGTAGTCATTGCCATGGAGGATCCTAACCCTAAGGTGCACGGGCGTTCGATTAAAAAGATGCGCTGGTCAGGCATAGAGGTGGTCGTGGGATGTTTGGGCGACGAAGCGCGCCGGATCAATCGGCCTTTTTGTAAGTGGATTCAAACGGGATTGCCTTTGGTGACCGTGAAGATCGCTCAGACGCTGGATGGTAAGAGCGCAGCTGCTGATGGACATTCCCAATGGATTACGTCGCCCTTGGCGAGACGCTATACACATCAACGGCGTAGGGAGTTTGACGCGATTATTGTCGGAATCAATACTGTGTTGAGGGATGATCCGGAACTTAATTCATCTGGCCGGCCGCCGCGGTGGACCAAAGTTGTTTTAGATAGTCGCTTGCGGATTTCTGAAAAAGCAAGAATGTTGAAACAATTTCATACACTGGTAGCGACGACGTCTCAGGCATCTGTTGCCAAGATCAAGCGTTTGCGCAATCAGGGTGTTGAAGTTGTGATATTTCCGCGGAGCAGGGGTCAGGTCAGCCTACCCGCTGTTTTAGCGGAATTGGGGAGACGAGAGCTGACCAATGTTTTGATTGAAGGCGGCGCTCGTGTGATTGGCAGCGCGCTGAAAGAGCGGGTTGTTGATCGCATGATGATGGTGGTCGCTCCGAAGATTTTAGGGGATCATAGGGCCTTAAGCGCAGTGGAGGGATTAAATATTTTGGACGTGAATAAGGCTGTTCGTGTGGATGTGGAGCATGTGAAGGAAATTGGCGGCGATTGGGTTTTTGAGGGGGATGTGCGATATTAAGAACGAGGAGGCAATATGTTTTCCGGAATTGTCGAAGAAAAAGGCATTGTTCAAAAAGTGGACCGCAAAAAAAATTTGATCACCATGGCGATTCGTGCGGACCGCGTGCTGCGCGCAACGAAGATTGGAGAGAGCATTGCCGTCAACGGCGTGTGTTTGACTGTGACCCGGATCACTGGGAAAACAGCGGTCTTCGACCTGATGAAAGAGACGCTGGACTTTACGACCTTGGGGTATGCCAAGGCAGGCACTGAGGTGAATTTGGAGCGGGCGCTGAAGGTGTGTGATCGCATCGGCGGACATTTTGTTTCTGGCCATATTGACGGCATGGGTTTGCTTAAGAAGAAAGTGACCATGGAAAATTATGTTGAGTGGCAGATCGGGCTGGACCGTGCGTTGATGCGTTATCTTGCGCCCAAGGCATCAATTACGGTGGATGGGGTCAGCTTGACCATTGGTTGGGTCAAGAAAACAGAGTTTTCTATTTATTTGATTCCGCATACGTTGGATGTCACCACTTTCGGCAAAAAAAAGGTCGGTCAGAAGCTGAATATTGAGACAGATATTTTGGCAAAATATATCCTGCATGGGAAAGAGTGGGAAGCAGGAAATATGCGCAGCCAGAGCTCGAGGTGAGACGGCACAGGAAATTTTTTTGAATATGCGTTATGCTTTGTGCTGCCGGCGCTGTGTGATAAAAATGATTTATTTTTATTGTGTTTGATTCATAAGCTTTGAACTTGAGCCTTATCAATGGAGCGGGTATAATATCTTCCGTTATGAATAAGCGTATTGTAATCACCGGTTTAGGAGTGTTGGCGCCCAACGGTCAAGGTCGTGACGATTATTGGCAGGCCTTGCGTCAGGGGCGGCCGGGTTATCGCAAAATTTCTCTCTTTGAGACTCAGGATTTTTTGGTTGATATCGCCGGAGAAATACCGGATTTTGATGCCGCGGCCTATATGGGAAAGAAGGGATTGCGGACATTGGACCGCAGCACCCGGCTGATTGTTTCCGCGAGTAAATTGGCTCTTGCGGATTCTGGATTTACCATCACAGACGAGAACACTGATGATTGTGGTGTTTCTGTTGGAACAACACTGGGCAGTGTGAAAAGCATCGCAGATTTTGATATCACAACTCTTTGTGAAGGCCCCCGGTATGTGAATCCCGCACATTTTCCGAATACCGTCATTAATTCTCCTGCCAGTCAGGTATCGATTTGGAATAATATTCAAGGTTTTAATAATACGCTGGCCAGTGGTTTTACCACGAGCCTCGATGCCCTGCGATATGCTGCGGATTTTATTCAGCTGGGTCGAGCGAAATATGTCTTGGCCGGCGGGGTGGAGGAAATGTGCAGTTATACGTTTTGGGGATTTCATGCATTGAAATTTTTGTCGGGTTCTGTAAAAGGGCAGTCTTTTGTCAATTGCCCTTTTGACAGTCGTCGCAATGGAATCACGTTTGGAGAAGGCGCGGTGTTGATAGCGATGGAGTCGTATGAGGAAGCCAAGGCGCGTGGGGCCAAGATGATGGCTGAGATCGTGTCCTTTGGATATGAATTTGACCCATTTCGGATCAATCGTTATAATCCTCGCGGCACAGGGCTCAAAGGATCGATGAAAAAAGCTCTGGATCAGGCCGGGATGGCGCCGAAGGATATTGATTGTATTTTTGCCAATGCCAATTCAACGCAGTCGGCCGATCGGATTGAGGCCATGGTCATCAAAGATGTCTTTGGAACGTATGGTAAGAAGATTCCCGTGACAGCGACAAAATCCATGACTGGAGAATGTTATAGCGTGTCAGGGGCGATGGCGGTTTCAGCTGCAGTGGGCACCTTAGCAGAAGGGGTGATTCCTCCGACGATTAATTATCAACATCCTGATCCGGAATGCGATTTGAATATTATTGCCAATAAGGCTGTTCAGTCTGATGTGAAAAATATTTTGGTGGTCAATGCGTCGCCAAGTGGTGCAAATATGTGTGTGATTGTGAGACAGATTAAGGAAAAGAGGTAGAGGATGAAGGAATTTGAGAAGAAAATAGCGATCGTGACAGGCGGGTCGCGCGGAATCGGCCGGGCGGTGGCTTTGATGCTGGCGGAAAATGGCGCACATGTTGCGTTTAATTATTTTGGCAGTCGTGAGAAGGCCGAATCTCTCGTCAAGGATATTGAGGCCAAGGGCGTTCAATGTTTTGCCGCGCAGGTGGATGTGCGGGATGGGAACGCTGTGAAGCAGTGGACTGCGGATGTCCGGGATCGACTTGGAGGATTGGATCTGTTGGTCAATAATGCTGGAATCGTCCGTGATAAACCATTGATGATGATGCTGGAAGAGGACTGGCAGGATGTGATCGGGACAAACTTGACCGGGTTGTTTAATGTGACCAGGTCATGCATTGTGACGTTTTTGAAACAGCGCCGAGGCAGCATTGTGAACATTTCGTCATTGAGCGGGCTGATCGGATTGCCGGGTCAAACGAATTATTCTGCGGCAAAAGGCGGCATGAATTCTTTTACCAAGGCCTTGGCCAAAGAGACAGCGGCGTATGGTGTCCGTGTGAATGCGGTTGCTCCCGGATTTATTGAAACGGATATGGTGGCGCATCTGGACGCGGCGCAGAGGGAGAAAATTTTAAAAACGATTCCATTGGCGCGTTTGGGACAGGCAGACGAAGTCGCCGGATGTGTCCGATTTCTGTTAAGTGATGCGGCCGCGTATATCACCGGGCAGATTATTCAGATGGATGGAGGCCTCGCGATCCGTTGAGCTGCGAGCACGATGAATCGAGTTTTCACTGGAATGGAGGGATTATGCAATTAGACATTTGTGAGATTCAGAAGATTTTGCCGCATCGATATCCATTTTTATTGATTGACCGTGTGGTTGAATTAGAACCGAATGAGCGGCTGGTCGCGATTAAGAATGTTTCTGTGAATGAAGCGTTTTTTCAGGGGCATTTCCCTGAGGAAAAGGTCATGCCCGGTGTCTTGATCACCGAGGCGATGGCACAGGCCGGATGTATTTATTTTTATTATTCAAAAAATAAGCAGGGAAAAAAACTTATTTATTATCTGGGAAAGATCGCAATCAAATTTTTTGCACCGGTTGTTCCTGGGGATCAGCTGCGCATTGAGGTGACCACCGTTAAATTGATGAGAGATGTCGGTATTTTAGAAGGCAATGCGTTTGTCGGGGATAAAAAAGTTGCTGGGGGAGAGATTGTTTTCAGCACAAAAGAAATGGCATAAGCAGTGCAACTTCGCTCAAGGTCAAGGTTCAAGGCAAGATAGGGAGTGTGGGTGTCTTGTTTTTGAATTTTGGACTTGAGCTTTTTTAT
>CAZBHY010000019.1:0-1478 GCA_964491705.1 uncultured Planctomycetales bacterium | reverse complement strand
AAATTAATGCTGACCGGCAAAGGCCGATGCAACGTGACCAATGCGTGTGATGGGAATGATTTTCTAAAACGGTTTCGGCGCAACAGCGATTTCTTGCGTGACGCGGTGAAGATCTTTTTTAATCAGGAGTTAATGGATTTTTTCCGGCGGCAAGGGGTTCCTCTGAAGGTGGAAAGGCAGAATCGGGTTTTTCCTGACAGTGACCGTGCTGGCAGTGTTGTCAAGGCACTGATTGCTGCGTTGAAAAAAAATCGTGTGGATATGCGTACGCAAGCGGTTGTTGCGGGGTTGGTGATTGATCAAAAGAAAATATTGGGGGTTCTGGTCAAAGGAGTTGGAATTCTTGATGCTGATGCGGTGATTTTGGCCACGGGTGGGCTCTCTTATCGCGCGACTGGTTCGACAGGGGAAGGAATAGATTTCGCAAGAGATGCAGGCCATCGTATCGAAGATTTGCGTCCCGCCTTGGTCGGGCTTCAGACGAAACAGTCTTTTCCGAAGCGTCTTCAAGGTTTGACCCTCACGAATGTGACGTTGACCTTTTGTCATGGCCATAAAAAGATATCAACAGAAGTGGGCGACCTGTTATTTACACATCGAGGGATTTCCGGGCCGTTGGTGATCAGCATCAGCGGCATGGTTGTGGACTGGTTGCGTCAGCCATCGGATGTTCATGTGATGATTGATTTAAAGCCCGGGCTGTCGATTGAGGATTTGGATCGGCGTATGATCAAGGAATTTCAGGCTGAGCCAAAGAAGGCCATAAAAAATTTATTAAGAAATTTTTTACCGCAGCGGATGGTGGAGATTTTTTTGAATTTAGCTGAGATTGATCCGGATAAACAGGTGAACAAAATTGTGCATGCCGAGCGTATGCGGATGCTGGAATTATTCAAGCGGTTGAGGGTTGATATTGCTTCAGCTGACCCGTTGGATACAGCGATGGTGACACAAGGCGGCGTTTCTGTGCGGGACCTTGATCCCAAGACCATGCAGTCTCGTCGTGTTAAGAACCTTTATTTTGCTGGGGAAATGATTGATGTGGATGGGGATACCGGTGGTTTTAATCTTCAGGCGGCTTTTTCAACAGGATATTTAGCAGGCCAGTCCAGTGCCGTCGGTTGAAGGCGACGGCTTAAGGAGAAGGAGATGAGAGAAAAACGGCGTTTTCATCGAATGAATATCGAGATTCCTGTTTCGTTTGAGATGGGTGATCCGAAATGGTTGGTGTTTGCCACAACATTGGATATCAGTGCGACAGGTTTGTCATTGAAGTTGAGCTCACCTGTTACCGTTGGGCAGGTTCTGACCTTAACGGTTGGTCTGGATGATGATAAATTAGTCAAGGTTGATGCACAGGTGATTTGGGTGAAAGAGAAAAAAGATGAACAGAAGACCTGTTATCGTGTGGGTTTGAAAATTGTTGATAAAATGGATCAGGGAGAGATCGATTTTGTAAAATTTGTTGCGCAGAAAAT
>CAZBHY010000018.1:4404-15619 GCA_964491705.1 uncultured Planctomycetales bacterium | reverse complement strand
GCTTTTTGGTTTTAAAAACTTTTTAAAGGCCAGATAAGCCAAGATGGACAGCTTGTAGGCAGAATCCATGCCATTGATATCCAGCGTTGGATCGGTTTCTGCGAATCCTTTCGCCTGGGCTTTTTTAACGGCATCGTCAAACGAGAGATTGTTCAGCGACATTTCCGAGAGGATATAATTGCATGTTCCATTGATAATGCCGTAGATGGCGTCAAATTGATTTCCGGCCAAACCTTCGGTCAGCGTTTTGATGATAGGCACTCCGGCCTGGACAGCTGTTTCAAAATAGATATTTTTTCCGCATTGCCGTGCTGTTGCAAACAGCTCCTGTCCGAATTCAGCGATCATGGCCTTGTTTGCAGTAACGACATGTTTACCGTTCTTTAACGCGGTGAGTACAAATTCTCTCGCTGGATGAAGGCCGCCGATCAGCTCAATGATGACATCGGTGTCCGGATTGTTGAGGATCGTCTGCGCATCGGTTGTCAACAGCGCCTTGCTGATGTCCGATGGTTGCGTCTTGGCGAACGCCAGATCACAGATTCCTTGCAATTCGTATTCCAGCCCAAAGCGCTCTTTGAGGTAGGCGCGTTTTTTCTTTAATAATTTGACCAGCCCGGATCCGACATTGCCGTATCCGATTAAACCGATTTTGATTTTAGTCATAGATGCTCTCGTTGTTTTCAAAAAAAGTGATGCTTTTTTTTATCACGGCCTCTGCTTCTGGCGAGATGTTTTTAAATTGTATTCGTGTTTCATAAATGATATTTTTAACGCGCTCATGAGATTGGAGCACCTCTCCCTGAAGTCGCGTGATATTGGAAAAGAATGCAGACTTGACCTCGAGTTCCAATATTGTACCGGGTGTGAATGTCTGTTCTGTAATCAGGCACATCCCTCCACCCGAAATATTTTTGATCTGTGTCGCTGCGAAACGATGCTCAGGATGGTCCGTGGCATAATAGCTTAGAATAAAATGTTTTTCGATACGTTTATATTGTCGGCGTTCTTGAAAATTTGATTCGCTCATGGCGCCTCCTCGTTTTGTCATTTTGCAGCAACACAATAGGAGATATATGGTCGGAGCGGACGGATTTGAACCCAAGACCTCTTGAACCCCATTCAAGTGCGCTAGCCACCTGCGCTACGCTCCGATATTCATTAAGCTATATATATTGTAATAAATTTATCCGATTATACTATAAACTTAAATTTATGCAAAGAAAATTGTCATTTTAGAGTAAAAAGCTTATTTTTAATACATTTTTTAAGATTTTACTCGGATTTTAGCTTACGGGTCATGAGATCCGTAACAGCTTTTTTGGGAGGCTTATTTTTATATAAAATCTGATAAACTTCTGTGGCAATGGGTGTTTCGACATGGAGTTTTTTTGATAACCGGTGAACCGCTCGGGCAGTTTCCACACCTTCAGCGACCATGGTCATATTTTTGAGGATAGTTTCAATATCCTCTCCTTGCCCCAGCTTTTCTCCTACGGAGCGGTTTCGGCTGCGTGGGCTAAAGCAGGTGGTGGCCAGGTCTCCTAAGCCTGCTAACCCGGAAAAGGTTTTTGCCCGTGCGCCCATTGCTGTGCCCAGGCGTGACATTTCTGCCAGCCCACGTGTGAGCAGCGCAGATTTTGTATTTGTTCCAAACCCCAGGCCGTCACACAGGCCGCAGGCAATGGCCATGACATTTTTTAAACTTCCTCCTAATTCCACACCAGCCACATCAGTATTGGTGTAAATGCGGAACGTTTCCGAATGAAAAATTTTTTGAAGCTGTTTCGCAATGTGATTTTGTCGTGATGCAATCACCGCGGATGATGGAATACCGCGGGCGACTTCCATGGCAATGGTCGGTCCGGAGAGAACAGCCAACGGGACAGGGCCCAGATGTTTGTGGATCAATTCGGACATGCGCAGAAGGTGCTTATTTTCGATGCCTTTGACGATGCTTAAAAAAATAGTCGCGGAAATGTGTGTCTGTCCAGGTCGGCGTTTTTTCGGTTGGGCAGTATTTTTGTGTGGTCGAAATTGTTTTATTTGGATCAAAATAGACTCCAGATATTGTGATGGCGTGGAAAGCACAATGATATCCGCATCGGCGATCGCATCGTGCAATTGGTCGGTGACGATAAGACCTGCGGGGAAGGCAATACCGGGGAGAAATTTTTTATTTTCTCGGTCACTGCGCATCGATTCAACGTTTTCCGTGAAGGCGCCCCACAACGTGACAGGATAACCGCGTTGAGAAAGGTAGACAGCCAGGGTTGTCCCCCAGCCTCCGTCTCCAATAAATGAAATATTTTTAAGTGTTGACGTATCCATTGTTTCCCTTTCGCGCATTATTATATCTTTTCCTTTCGATGATGCAAGGAGATATGGTATAAATACTTTACCAATTATTTAAAGGGGCGATGAAGACGTGATACATGATAAAAAACTGTTGAAGATTCTTTGGGTGTTATTGGGGTGCTATCTGGCGGCACTGGTATTTTTTTGTGTCACGATAAAATTACGATCTGACCAGTCGATCGTTGCGTTGTTGTCAATGACATAACTGGCATTTTATTCAGGCTAAGCGCATAACTTTGCACGCCCTCCGGTTTTGTTTGGGGGCAATCTCCTCAGCATATTCTATGCCTCATGGCTTATCTTTATTATCGTGATGATTGCGCAGCACAAATTTTTTCGACAAGAAGAAAAAATACGTGTATCAGTTTATCATGCGGCGATTTTTGTCTGGATTGTTTTTTTTGCGCTGGCGACCGTGTGGAGTCTAATCAGCCAGACAAAATTTTTTTCGAATCATTATCAGATTTTTTCTCGAAAAACATTGTCTGAGAAGCAAGAATATATATTTAAAAATCTTTATCGGTTCCCGCATATGATCAGTCAGGATTTTCCAGGGCGTTATCGTGCAGAATTGATCACGGATATTGACACCACCAAGGATCCGGGCATGTTCGCTCATCGCGCTGTGGCATATTTCCTTTATCCGATTGATATCCGAGGGATCCGGTCGCCTGAGCCGTTGGAGGCTCGCATCATGGTTGATAAGGAGAACGCGGAAGATTTCATTCGGGATGGATTTGTCATCGATTTTCGATACAGTGATTCATTTGTGATTGCCTTTAAAGGGGACAGCGATGGAAATCATCTTTTTGTTGAATAGCCTTCTTCTCCCGTCTGCGGTCGGTGTTCTCATTATTCGAATGCTTCTGCCCAGAAAATTTCCTTGGGCTATGATTTGGATGATGGGTTGCGGCCTTGGTATGGGGCTCTTAGCGCAGTTTATGCTGATTTTGGGAATGCTCGACATTCATTACAGTGTCTATTCAATTGGCCTTCCAATGTTATTGCTATTGCTATTTTTGTTGTGTTATTCGATATTTAATTCTAAAAGTTATCATAAAACAATTTTGTATGCTGACGGGGCTCATTGTTCTTTTTTAGATTATATGTTAATCAGCTATATTGCCTTTCAGGGCATTTTTGTTTTTTGGCACACATATTGTGTACCCGTTTATGAATGGGATGCCATTGCAACTCATTCGTTTAACGCAAAAATTTTGTTTTATGAACGATCATTAGCCTTTCACCAAAATTTTCCGCATCGTGAATACCCGCTACAGATTCCCTTTCTAGAGACGTGGGTTGCGCTTCATCTAGGGCGCTGGGATGATCAATGGATTAAAGTGATCTTCTTTCCAATGTTTTTGTCATTGATAACACTCCTGTATTATTTCTTTAAATCTAAAATGAACCGACGCTGGGGGTTGTTGGCGGTTGCTTTTTTGCTTTCGTCAAATTTTTTGATGTATCATGCATCCAGCGCATATCGTGAATTCACGCTCGCCTATTATAATACCGCGGTATTTTTATTTTTATTCTTCTGGAACACAGATCGGCATCGGGGCTGGCTGATTCTTGCGGGATTGTTTTCTGGATTTTGTTCATTTATAAAATTAGAAGGGCTGGGCTATATTGGGATGCATGTGATCTGTCTGTGCGTTCTCTTAAAACACAGAAAAGATGGCAATTTTTTTCAAGCGTTGAAGACGCTGGGCGGATTTTTAGTCTTGAGTGTTGGGATCGCGGCGATGTATCTGGTATATAAAAAATTCGCTTTTCCACATGTTCCCGATGCATCTGGGCTGGCGGAAGGCGCAAGTTTTACATTCCACTCAATCCATCTTCGTATCTCATGGGAAAGTTTTGTGCGCATGGCGATTGTTTTTCAATATTTTTTCAATGATTTATTTTTATCCTGGAATTGGAATCTTATATGGTTTTTGATCATTTTATCCCTGGCGAAGATCCGTCAATGCCGCTATTCGGTGGAAGTCCGTGCCTTATTATGGAGTTTGTTTGGGTTTTTTGGAGTTTATTTGGCAGGATTTTCTTTGACGCAACATTATTTTTGGGTTGCAAATTTTCAGGCGGTATCCAGGGCCTTCCTTCATTTCTTCCCATTAGGTGTTATGCTGCTCATCTTTCTCAACTACCCGTCATTTTTCAATCTCAATCGGGGTGATTAAATTTGAATAGAATTGTTTCTGCGGCTATGCGGCAATATTGGCGTTTTTATTGTGGCTTATTTCTTATCGAATTTTTATATGTTTTTATTGCCGGGATTGGAGAATGATCGTTGAAAACATTCCAAGCATATTATTGAGTGGTGTTAATAGGAATTCGATGCCTTTGACTATCGGGTATGCAGATGCGGGTGCGAGTTGTTTAAGTGTAAATCCACCGCTTAAAAGATATCTCAATGGGGAGTGGTTTTTGATGGAAAGGATCATCAGCTGTGGAAACATTTTGTGCAAGAGCTCACGATCACGGGTGAAAACGATCCAAGGAAGGGCTCCATTGGCAGAGGTCATTGGACCGGTCGATTCAAAATTCCATGCCGGGGAATTGGGAATAAACGGTTCGTGATGAAGATTTTTATAAATGAATCGACTGAAAACGGTATTCGCCGGTTCAATCATGATAATGCTGCCTCCTGGTTTTAAGCAACGCAAGGATTCTGAGAGAAATTGTTGAACATCGGGAATATGGTGAAATACGTTTAGCATGAAAATTCCGTTAAGAGAATGGTTTTTGAATGGTAGATGGAGTGCATTGAGGCAGACATCAATATGTGGCAGGGGCAGGATATCGGATGTGATCACTCTTGGTGAAAGATGTTTCAAAAACCCCCCTCCGCTGCCCAGTTCTAAAAAAGTTCCGTCAATGTCGCCAGCTGCTTCCGTCAGAAAGATGTGATAGAGATCTGTATAAAATTTTTTTAGAAGTGCTTTTTTTTCGATTATTGTTTTGTGCAGTAGTGTTGTCTCTGATGCGTTGAGATCATCGATCATCGTGCATTCTGGAAGACGAAGTTTTTTTAGTAATGGACGCATTAGGTGAATTTTATTTTCTTCGCGGCGAACCAGCACATGCGGATCAGCAGCAGGCCATGGTAAAATCGGCGTATTTGTGTCCTGCCATACGTACGTTCTTTATATTGGACCGGGACTTCAATGGTTTTTAGATTCTGTTTGGCTGAACCAAAGATCAGATCAAAGTCTCCAAAGGGATCAAAATTTCCAAAATAGGCGCGGTTGTCCGCGATCTGCTGATAATGGCGTCGGAAAAGAACTTTGGTGCCGCACAGGGTGTCCTTGTAATTTTGCCCAACCAGCCAGGAAAATAATAGGCCAAAAAATTTGTTGGCGATCAGATTCAGAAATCGCATAGCCCCTTTTTCCATGGGATAGATCAGACGGCAACCGTTAATAAATTCTCCCTTCCCCTGCTGGATCGCATGGTAGAATTTCGGCAGATCTTCCGGTGATACGGTGAGGTCTGCATCTAAGATCATGAGAATGTCTCCTGATGCCTTGCTGAATCCTAAATGGACAGCGTTGCCTTTGCCTGATCCAGTTTGTTTAAAACATGTTATGTGTTTATCTGGATAGTTTTGAGTGACCCGCTCAATTTCTTCCCATGTCCCATCCGTGGAGCCGCCTTCAATAAAAACAAATTCCTGATGGGATCCGAATTGTGGAGTTCGTAAAATCGCCTGCTCGATATTGCCATGTTCATTTTTTGCAGGAATAATGATACTGACAGAGGATTCCGTATTTTGTGTGATCAGCGGCCGCGCAATAAAAAAGTGGTTGAGTGTTAGGCTATTGATTAATGGTAGATTGGCGATGATCGTGTTCATGATCCAGCTGATCAGTGGAATGTTTTTCGGGAGCAGAATTTTTCGCTCGATCCGGATCCTTTCATATCCAGTGAGTATGAGAAAATTATTCAGGTCCTTGGCGGTCAGCCAATTTTGCGTCATTTGCGGCATTTTCCATTTGAGATATTCACCTATTTTGAGAATGGCCTGCCACAGATAACTGTAATATTCAATAATAATCCTGGTATCTTTGGTGCAGAATCGTTGCAGGTCCTCCAAGAGGGATTGGATGTCAGGTGTTTCCCCTAACGTTCCGGGGAGAATGATGTAGTCGAATTTTTGTGTGATGGCAAGGTTGTGTGATTGGCCCGTTTGGAATATCAGATGTGGGAATTTTTTTTGGGCGATGGCGGTCATCTCTGGACTGACATCGATTCCAACACCCATAGACGGATTGAGAGCATTTAAGAGCTCTCCTGTTCCACTGCCGATTTCCAGGATGCGTTTTTTTCCCGGAATAAAATATCGGTAGTAATGAAAGAGCCGTTGGTAGTAATAGCGATTTTTTTTAATGTAGGTGTCGCGCTGTGGGGCGATGCGATTATAATGCTGGGTGATTTTTTCAATCATATGTCAGAGCGGTGTGAACAATGGAGCGGGAGATGGGAATCGAACCCACGTCACCAGCTTGGAAGGCTGGGATTCTGCCTCTGAACTACTCCCGCATGTTAGATCTAAGCATAAAGATTTAAGAAATATAAACAAACTTATCAATTAATTTTGGAACGAATGGATTTTGATAAACCCGTCAGCATTTTTCCAATTTCATTGAGGAGTTCCATTATACAGTCGATGTTTTTAGAGTAGTACTTTAAATCATGTGACAATATAATGTAGTATTTTGTTTCTTCTAGTGACCCTTGGGCAATATCTAAAAATCTCAAAAAATCTTTTCGTGTTTTTCGATATCCCTCTGCGATGTTCGCACAAACGGATACTGAAGATCGTCTTATTTGCGATGTTAGGCCAAATTGTTCATGTTTGGGAAACGAATCAGTTAAATGATAAATTAATAAAACTAATTCATGCCCCTTTTTCCAAACTTTAAGATTTTGAAATCCTTGTTGTTCTTTTTCTTGCATGGTTTCCCCCTTTGCTTAATGATCGGGTAAGGGGGAAACTTATTTCTTATGACTTAATGCTTAAGACTAAAAATGGGCAGGGGAGGATTCGAACCCCCGAAGTGCAAGCACAACAGATTTACAGTCTGTCCTCGTTGGCCACTTGAGTACCTGCCCGAAATGTGATCAATGGAGCTGGCGAGAGGCTTCGAACCCCCGACCTACTGATTACAAGTCAGTTGCTCTACCAGCTGAGCTACGCCAGCATATATCTTTTCGGTACATTGGATTTGCCTATTGTGTTTTATGAAAATAGGCATCTGTCAATAAAATATCAATAAACAGGCGATAAATATAACAAAATTTCATATATCTGTAAAGTAAAACTTCCTGCTATTTTCCGGAAATTTCTGAGCAACCTCCCTTCTGTAGTCTTGGCGCTGATTGTTTGTCTTGTGTTATTTTTTTCCTCTTTGCAATGTGAAAAATGTCTGATATTATAAAAACACTTCTTATCCCCCAGCAAACATATTTAAACGGAAAAATTATCCAACGCCAAAGATACGGTCAATGCTGACGCAGCTAACGATTAAAAATTTCGGCCTGATTGATTGCGCAACACTTTCTTTTCATGCAGGTCTCAATATCCTGACGGGAGAAACTGGGGCTGGAAAGTCCATCATCATTGATGGTCTTCGCCTTGCCTTAGGGGAACGCTTGCGTTCATCTCAGATCCGTGATGAACGGTCTCCTTGCATCGTGGAAGCAATTTTCGAGTTGCGTGATGATTTGATTGCGCAATCCGATATCTTTAAAGAATATGTGAGCCTTGATGATCATCTGCTGATTATTCAGCGCGAAGCCCAAGCGGATGGCCGGTCGAAAATCAAGGTCAATGGTCAAAATGTTACCGTGGCGCAGTTGAAGGTGTTGGGCAATCATTTGATGGATTTTCATGGCCCGCATGATCATCAAATGCTGCTGTCCGAGGATTATCATTTAGATATGCTAGATCGCCTGGTCGATTTTGGCACATTGAAAGATCGTTATGCTGAGGATTTCAAGGCATATGTTTTGCTGACGATTCAAGCCAATGAGTTGCAATCGCTGGCTTTGAGTTGGGAACGCGAGATGGATTTTTTGGGGCATCAGATCAAAGAATTGGAACAGGCCCCGTTGGATCAAGCACATTATGATGACATTCAACAGCAGGCAGCGCGAATGAACAATACCGGTCGTTTGGTGGAGGCGGCCTCTTCCCTTTTGCAATTGCTGGATCATGAGGAGACAGGGATTTCCGAAAATATCCGTAAGGCATTTTCGTTTGCGCATACTTTACGGCAGACCGATGAGAGTACGCAAGGGTTTGAACAGTGTTTATCTCATATTCAGGACAATGCGGATCAGCTGATTTCTGATCTTAAGAGTTATTTGGATGCCTTGGCCTTTGAACCCGGGCAGGCCGATGCAGTCAACCAGGCCATTGATCATTACGAAAACATTAAGAAAAAATATGGCCCTTCGATTCAGGATGCACAGGAATTTTTTGAAAAGGCCAAGCAGAAATATCATTTGCTTCTGGATTTTGAGCAAAATGACGCAGATTTGAAACAGCAGATTGCCGAGATGGTGATGAAACTCAAAAAGTCTGCGATGAAGATGTCAGGCTTGCGGAAAACAGCTGCCAAGATGTTACAATCAACCATTGAGCAGGAATTGAAGGATTTGGGAATTGAGCATGTCACCTTTGAGGTGCGTTTTGAGGAGGTTTCTTTTTCGAAGGATGGGATCGATCATATTGTCTTTTATATTAGCCCCAACGCCGGAGAGGAATTGAAGCCTCTGGCAGACATTGTGTCATCGGGTGAGGCCGCGCGTTTGATGTTGGCACTGAAAAAAGCCCTGACACAGGTGGATCCTATTCCTGTTCTGGTCTTTGACGAGATTGACGCGCAGATCGGCGGTCGGTTGGGGACCATCACTGGGAAGAAGTTGAAAGAGTTGTCCTCTGACCGGCAGGTCCTTTTGATCACGCACCTCCCTCAGATCGCGGTTTTTGGCAACAAACATTTTCGGGTGAATAAGGTCGTAAAAAATCAACGGACATTCACCGATGTCTGCGAGTTGATCGGAGATGAGCGTGTTCATGAATTGGCTCAAATGATGGGTGGAAAGAAAAAATCGGAATTGACGCTGGAGCACGCCAGAGAAATGCTTGAGCGCGCCTCAGTGTCGTAATGTTTTTTGCGATAAAACCGTTGCCAGAGATACTGTTCTATGGTTTAATTGCTAAGATGTTTTTTGTGCCTTGCCTGTATTTTGAGTTCAAAAATTCACGTTAACAGTTTTTAATCATAGAAGGAGTTGTGGTATGAAAAAAATCGGTGTGATTACTAGTGGTGGCGATTGCGGAGGTTTGAATGCGGTTGTTAAAGGCGCGGCCCAGATGGCCTATGATAATGGCGCGAAGTGTTATGTGATCCCCAATGGTTATGCAGGGCTTTATAATTTGCTTGATTTTGACGAGCTGGTTGAGCTGAGGCCGAAGCGGTTTGATATGATTGATAATGCTCTGGCCGGCTCAGAGGCAGGGCATTCTCGTGTAAAAATTAAAAAAATTGAGGATCCGAAAAAATATGAA
Organism: uncultured Planctomycetales bacterium; assembly: GCA_964491705.1. Lineage (GTDB taxonomy): Bacteria > Omnitrophota > Gorgyraeia > Zapsychrales > JANLHA01 > JAKLFA01. Next base: position 5,676 of record CAZBHY010000018.1, on the reverse strand, counting down.
CGGATCAAACAGGGTTTGCAAAAATTCGGCATTGAGGGATTGGTGATTTCCGGTGGCGATGATACCGGCAGTGTAATTGTTGATCTCCACAATAATGGCATTCCTTGTGTCCATGCGCCCAAGACCATGGATTTGGATCTTCAGACATATTCTGTTGGCGCGGATTCAACGATCAGCCGGATTGCAGAATTCGCCGAAGATTTAAAGACAACCGGACGAACCCACAATCGGATTATCGTGGTTGAGGTCTTTGGCCGTTATGCCGGGCATACAGCCTTTCGCGGCGGGGTTGCGGCCGATGCCGATGCTGTCTTGATTCCGGAAATTCCAGTAGATTTTGATGCGCTTTATGAGAGTGTTAAATTTAAATTTTGTGTGCGTGTTCGCAACAGTGATGTCAAGGCTGGGACGTATTTGATCGTGGTGGCGGAAGGTCTGAAGAATGCCGACGGAACGGAAATTGTTGATGAAACCGCTGGTGTTGATGCGTTCGGGCACAAGAAGCTTGCTGGCGCGGGAAAATTTGTCTGTCAGCAGCTGACCAAACGGTTTAAGGCGGATCCCGATATTGCGAAGTTCATGAAAGACGAAAAAATGTTTGTGAAAAATATTTATGAAGTTCCGGAAGTCCGTGCGGTGACGCCGGGACATTTGGTCCGTTGCGGCAGGGCGTCTGCCTTTGATGTAAATTTTGGTCGTGAAGCAGGTGCTGCTGCGGTGCAATTGTTGATGAATGGCATGACTGGAGTGACGGTCGTTAAGGTCGAAGGTCAGGAGATCCGCTACATGGAAACAGCACAGGCGATTGTGCCACGTCATGTGGATTTGGAATTGGTTGCCTTGCATGAACATCTTGGTTTGTGTTTTGGCCGCAAGATCGGCGCGCTTCAGCCGACCTTTAAGAAGGTTGAAGGAAAAGTCGAAAGACATTTATAAACTGTGTTGTAGGGGAGGGTTGATTGGTGTTGCGTGTGTTGACGCGAGTCCCCCCTCCCCTGCGGTTTTGAGCGATGCCCGAAATCTTTAAAAAATTATTTATCTTTCTGATCATCAGCGGACTGTGCGTGTCCGCTTTTTTTATGCGGTTAGAGAATTTTCAGCGTTCTTATGCGCGGACGATTGATGAAATTGTTTTTTTCCGGATGGGAACGCAACTGGTTGATGATTTTTTCCAGTATCATACAATCCCCTATGGGCAAGAGCTTGCTGCAGATGGCAGGGATTTACCAGATTATTTTTTTAAACCGCTTTTTAAACACCCTCCTGTTTTTA
>CAZBHY010000018.1:0-4394 GCA_964491705.1 uncultured Planctomycetales bacterium | reverse complement strand
GCCCTTTCCATGAAAATGTTTGGGGCCAACATGGTCTCTGCGGCATATGTTGCGCTTCTTTTATCTGTCCTGATGATCGTGTTGATCTATTTTTTCGGAGAGGCGCTGTTTGGACGGGAGGTCGGACTTTTTGCTGCTTTTTTATTATGGATGGATCCCGTCAGTATTATTTGTTCGCAAAAGGTCTGGATGGATTCCGGCATAGCTTTTTTTACGTTTTTATCAGCGCTGTGTTTTTTCCTTGCTGTTAAAAATAAAATACCATGGCTGTTTATCGCTTCGGGAATTACCGCAGGATTGGCAGTGAATACAAAGTATACCGGGGTTTTAATTATTTTTAGTTTCATTGTTTATGCGGCGGTCTATGATCTGGCGCTTTTTAAGAAACGTCAGTTTCAGATTGGCGTGCTCATCCTCCCTTTTCTCATGCTTGTTCCGTGGTTTTTATGGAATATGCAGGTCTATGGCAAAGGGAATATTCTGACAGTGCTAAAGCAGCACTCAGAGTTGCAGTCTGTGATCGGCATTTTCAAGGAGCATATTTTTTTGTTTAGTTTTTTGACGTTTGTTTTTTTATTGTGTTTTATTCTTTTTAAAAAATTCTTTCGACCAAAACCGTATCATCAACCCATGAAAGTTTTATTTGCGGTTCGCCCTTCCTTTTTTCAGAAGGCGAGCGGGATATTTGCGGTATTTTTCATTGCCGGGGTATTTCACGAGTATATCTTCCGGAGTTTTAATCTGTGGAATTTTCCGTCAGGCACTTGGTATCAGGGTGTTTTTTCTAATGAGCCGCCCCTGTTTTATATCGGCAGGCTGATGGAGTTTTCGGTGCTCTATATTTTAGGGTTTATATCATTCCTGACATTGGATAAAAAGGCGCGTGATGAAGAGGCCCTGGTTCGCCTCTCTGCAGCGGTGATCCTGGGTTTCTTTATTTTATGGGGAAATTACCAGTCGCGTTATATCCTCTCGGCGGTTCCGTTCGTGATCCTTCTGTCAGCCGGGGCAGTGATGAAATGCGCACGGTGGGTCGAGACACAGCCGGTCATCTTGCGTTGGGTGCTCAAGTCAGCTTTGGTGCTTTTCATTGTTTATTCGCTGACAAAGACATGGCTGATCAATATCGTTTTTTCATTCCCGAATGATATGTGTTATTTTTAATGAGCATTTCATTTATGCGACCGAAGGAAGCATAAATGAGAGATGCGAATTAAGCCCGTCCCGCAGGGATCGGGGTTGATGAGTGCGCCCGAAGCAAGCATCAATGAGAGATGCGAATTAATCCCCGCATATTGTCTCGTCAGAATCAGTGGGGGTTAATTTTTATATATAAAAATTTTCGCAAAAAAATAAAAGAATAAAATTTTAAGCAGATGATGAAACCATTAAAAAACTTTAGCGTCCAGCATAGAGAGACGGGCTGATCTGAGGTAACAATCCAATGATGATGGCATATGCCGGAGGATATGGGTTGAGATATTGAAACAGACCATCTGGTGTGTTGAGATTTTTTTCAACAGTGACATATTTGATGCTGGCCTCCTGTGACCACGGATCATCGTCTTCAAGCCATGGGTACTGAAACGGTCCTCCTTATATAGTCACCATGGCGAAAATAAAGACCGCCAAGCACCAGCAGGGACTGCCACGAAGGCATTCTGAGGGGCGGGCGATGAACCTTCTCCCCTGTTTTCACTATTGGATAAAATGATGCATGGGCGCGATCAGCGCCAGCGCCAAAAAAATTTTCCAATCGAGCAGAATCTTCACGGCGTTGAAGATAACCATTAAAATCGGGACAGCGGCCAAACCCAGGGACATTTTCGTCATGAATGGTTGCTTGCGGAAGAATGATCTGATCACAAAAACGAAAATTTTAAAAAAGATAAAAGAAAACTATTAATTAATCGAGTTTTAGGGCTTTAAAATATTCTTTAATCAAATTGGCCCAATTGTACCGTTTCATAAGCAGGGCGATCTTTTCGTGTTGGTAGAATGCGTTATTCCTGCATGATCTCAAATGGTTGCTGAAGCTTTCCAGATTACGCGGGTCAGTGAGGATCTTGACCGAATCCTTCAGGTCCTGCCATTCTGGAATCAGTCGAATGTTCGTGTCGGTGCTGGCAATCACAGGATTTCCGAAGGCGAGCGCTTCGAGAAGGGCCACGGGGAGTCCTTCTCTGTCGCTACCGAGTGTCAGTGATGGGAAGACGAAAGTTCTCACCTGATTCATTAAATCTGTTTTTCTTGTTCCTGTCACAAAACCAGTGAAGTCAACATTGACGTTCAATTCCCGGGCCAGAGCCTTGAGCCGCGGGCCCTCCTCTCCTTCGCCGGCAATAACAATTTTTATGTCCGGGAAATCCTGTTTGATTGCCGCGGCCGCTTTTAAAAAGAGATCAATTCCTTTTTTTGCAGAAAGGCGGCCAATAACGCCGAAGTCGTAAAGGGGTTTCATTTGAGTGGCCCGCCCGTCGCATAAAACTCCCATTGGAAGAACGGCTGCTTTCTGGTTTAGTATTTCATGGTTTTTCCCGTCCACCAGATCAAGGGCTTCACTTTTTAGCATGGAATTAACAAAGAAAATTTTGTCGCAGCTGGAAAGGATCGCCCTGGCCAATGTTTTACCAAATGGAACTTTTAAAAAGATTTTGAGATCAGATGAATGATTCTGAAGAACAAAAGGGACGCTGAGAAGACGGTGAATCAGAAACGCGATCAGGCCTTGCGGCATGATCCAGTGCGCGTAAACAAGATCGATTTTTTGTTGCCGGCACAGGCGGTACGCGCTCATGAACTGGAAGAAGAGAAAAAACGGCACCTGAACCAACAGCAAAGGATTTTTTTTAATGTTCGGAAGGATCGCCGGGTACGCCAGCTTCTCCCATTGCTGAGGGAAAAAGTACGTGTAACGATGGATTGAAATATTGTTAATGCTCTCATTCTTTTTCGCGCGCCAGTCATGCGGGGCTAAAATAAAAATATTGTCGCGCGGCCTGCTTTTTTTCCAAGCTGCGGCCTGATCAATCACAAAGGACGGCTGATGATCCCCTTCAAAACGGGGTAATGTTGACGTCAGGAACAGGACATTCATGAGCCGCTCCCATCAAGCATGCCTTTATAGTGTGACGGCAGTAAAACCGATAGTAGCGCGCGGGTCAGCGGATTCGGCAAAAATGAAATGGCCTGAATAAATTTAGCTTTCAATATCAAAATGGGGTTTTTTGTCCTGACCTTTTTAAGTAATTTTCTGCTTAGATCAGGATCATGGTGGGCAAGGCAGCGGACCGCATTTGAGAAATAAATGACCGAAAGATATTCCTTAAGCCATTTAACAGTTTTTTGGGGATAAATCCCTTCCTCCAACGCTTTATTGATCGTTTTTTCAACAGGATGTCTGTCCTTTTTTAGAGAGAGTTGAAGACAGGCGCGGTTATCTGCGTCGCAATGATAATTCGAGCAGATTTTCCCCGAAAAAGCGATGGGATATTTTAAGGCGATCCTGATCCACATTTCAACGTCTTCCTGAAGCTGTTTGGTTCCTTCGAGGAATAGACCTAGTTCATTAAAAATCTTTTTTGGAATGCAGATGGAGCTGGCAGTAACGGGATCCTGGCCGCAGGCCATTGAAAAAAAGAAATCCTTGATGATTCCGTCTTTTCCTTCATTCGCGAAAGGAATGCCCACAAATTTATATCCCTTCTTTTCGCTGCCCATTACTCGCTGAAATGAAGTCGCGTAAATACCGCAATCTGGATAACAGTTAATTAAATGAAGGATTTCGCTTAGAAAGTCAGGCTCCCATGAGTCATCGGCATCCAAAAAGGCGATGAAATCATGTTTAGCGTTTTTAATCCCTGCATTTCGCGCAGCGCATTCACCTTTGTTTTCTTGGGAAATAATTTGAATTTTAGGATGGCCTTGATATTTTGCTAAAATGGGAAGGCTCTGGTCTGTTGACCCGTCATTGACAATGATCAGGTCAAAGTTTTGATATTCCTGATTTAAGACTGAATCGACGGCCCGTTGAATGTGCCTTTCTTTGTTATAAAGCGGAATAATGACGGAGAAATTTATCATAAGTGGTTTTCTGATTCCGTTGGATTAGCAGAATTAGAGACGGAACCAATGAGTTTTTAAAAATACGCTATTTATTTGAATGCAATCTATTATAATACTTTTATATAATTCAAAAAGCATTTAATCCTTTAATTACGAAAAGCGTCTCTTTATTTTTTATGAAATTGATTTTCGCCTCACATTTTTCACCAGGTTCTTTTTCGAAATACAGCTGGAACACCTTCTGGCTTTTTTTAGGGCGTTTTGCCAACATGGTCTTGGCCTTTGTTGCTGGAATCGTTATGATCAGGTATTTGGGGCCGCAAGATTTC
>CAZBHY010000017.1:0-16002 GCA_964491705.1 uncultured Planctomycetales bacterium | reverse complement strand
CAATGTCACCCGGCCTTGCACCGCCGCGCTGGTCACCATATTAAAATTGCCTTTGAGCGCCAAAAATTTCAAGACGTCCACGACGTTCATCTCCCGGACATCCAACGTGATAAAACGATCCATCCGGTCATCCAGTGATTCCTGCTGCTCATCAACAATAATTTGTTTCGGGGCAAACGGCATGCCCTCTTGCAGCGGGATGCGCTTGGTATCCACAGGCGGCGCATCAGTCGGCGCAGGCGCTGCTGTGCCTGCCGGCGAGGGCGGCTGCTGAGCGGACACGTTGACCGCGCACAGCGCCATGGCCAGCGCCACTGCGGTGATCCCCCAAATAAAATATTTCTGTCGATGCGTCATAGTTTTAGCTCCAATCGCTCGCCGTCTAACTCAAGGACAATGCTGTCCGCATAGATCGCGTCGACGCGGACCCCATTGACTTTTTCGCCCATCCGCAAAAAATATGTGACGCCGCTGCCGGTATCCTCCACCATCGCTGATGCGGAATCCGGCGTGTCCAGCCAGGACACACCCACGAGTTTCAGCGTCTGCGTGCGGTCGGAAACCCGCTGCACCGCCGCTGTTGCTGCTGCAACTGCCGACGGCGCCTCAACTTCTTTTTTTTCAAAGGGACTGAAAATATTACGAAAGGAAACCGCGGAAACATATTTCTGAATATCCGCAAACTGCGGTAAAAGATTTTCAGCGGAAAATGCAACCGGCTGGGGCTGGCCGAAATCAACGCTCTGCCGGGCCGTGTCCAAACCGCGCATCACATTGATCACCACCACCGTCGCCATCACCGCGACCGCAACCATCAGAATGTGATTGATCTGTCGCACGCCCAACCCGTCTTGCGGGGAAAACTTGATGGCCTCCTTGATCCATGACATAACCTGCGCAACCACCGGAGGAATGGACACCGAGGTGCCGACGCTCTGAACGGCATTGAAGACCTGACGCGCCTCAGGCGCGGCATCCGACGACGAACCATCGGGCGTTCCGCCCTGCTCAATCAACCGCAATAATTTTTGTTCTGCACTTTCTTTCGCCATGTTTAATACCCCAAACAACGTGACCGCTTTTTTCCACTGCCCATACGCGCTACTTCACATTCAGATCCCGCCCGTCCAACATTCCCCCGATTTGAAACTGGCGATCTTTTTCGATGACGTCCCGAACCAGCGCCCGGTCAACCGCCTGCTTGTTTTGCAAAATCAATTCCTTCAAGATCTGATGACAGAGCTTGGTGATCTTGCGCGGATAACCGCGCGTATAATTGTAAATCTCGGATACCGCCTCATCCAAAAACAACTCCATCCGGCTGTTATACCCAGCGGTGCTGACGCGGAAATGAATCAGCTCTTTGGTCTCCTGGGCATCCAGCGGATTGAGCGTATATTTAAAACTGATCCGGTCCATAAAGTTCGGCATGGTGACGATCTTCGGATACAGTTCCACCTGGCCCAGAAGAACCAGCTGCAACAATTTGAATTCGTTGGTTTCAAAATTCAGCAGCACGCGCAATGTCTCAAGGGTCGCCGCGTCTAACTTCTGCGCCTCATCGATGATCAGCACCACGGTCTGGCGATCATGAACCGCCTTATGGATTAAAAATTTTTCAAAGGTATCGCGCAGGGCGAGAATATCCATCTTGGCAGTATCAATTCCCGCATCGGTTTCCGCGTTAAAATTCTGGATTAGGCTGCGCAAAAATTGCGCCTCATCCTGGAATACAGGATTCAAAATGATATGAAATAACATGTTGCCGCGTTTATTCAACTCTTGGATAAGCAGACGGGACAGGCTGGTTTTTCCGGTTCCGATATCCCCGAAAATGACCGAAAGGCCTCGCTTTAAATGCAGCTCAATAAGAATATTCGTCAGCGCCATATCATGTTCTTTGGTGAGATAAAAGAACAGCGGATCCGGGCTGGTCGAAAAAGGTTCTTTCGTAAACCCTAGTATTGAATAATATGCCATGTTTATAAAATAATAATTTATGTATTAGTCAATTTAAGTATAAAACATTCTGGGTCATCGTAACAATTAATATTTGTTACGATGATTTTATCATAAGGTCTTTTGTTTTCAATATGTTAATAACATATTTTCGATGATTTTTTGAATTTTTCGGCTGATGTGACGACGGAGAAAAAACATATGCTGCCGCAGCAAGAAATGTTTTCTTTTTTATGCAGAAATTGCCCGCGATGACCTAAAAATTCTTCTGGCGTGATGGCAAGAGAGGAAAAAATTGAAAAAAACCAATACAAAAACCAGCGGCCCTGGCCCATGAACGCAACAGCATCACTGCGGCGAAGAATAGCGCGGCCAACCATTCTCCTAACCGAAATTTTATGGCAAAGACCAGCTCAAAACCATACCACAGACATAGCGCGAGCACAGGCAAAACACAATCCTGACGGATGATAGATACCGCCATCAAACACACCATCCCAGCCGCCATCATAATTTCCGCAGAATCTTTCCAAAACGTATATCCGTCCCCGCGCATCATCGCTGGATAAACCCGGTATATTTGCGCGCGCCAATATCCGTGACGGAACTGCTCATATAAATATCGTCGCACACAGACCGGATGGGCATGATCCACCTTGGCCTGTTTGACAAAACGTATTTTCCTCCCAGCCTGACACAGCCGATAACTCAAATCATTATCTTCCCCGCTGGGAAAACGATACCCTTCATCAAACCCCCCAATGGCGCGAAAAACCGCAGCGCGTACTGCCACGTTATACCCGCCAAAGACATCAATCCACTCCCCCATCAACGTATCATGACGATAGACAATTTCCTGATGCACGCACCGCGCCAGAAGCGACTCAGGGTTGGCAATTCCATAAGAACCAGCCGCCACATCCACCTCTGAAGAATCAAAATACGGCAACATCGTACTAATCCAATCCAGGCGAGGAACACAATCAGAATCCGTAAAAAAAAGAATGTCTCCCTTGGCCAATCTGGCGCCATGATTACGGGCCGCTGCAGGACCGGAATTGGGCTGAGAAACGCATGTAACACGTTCAAAAGTCTTTAAAATATCAGCAGTTGCATCTGACGAGCCATCATCTACCACAATGACGTCCATCTCAAAACCACTGCCCTGTTGATGCAACACAGCGTCAACACAGGAAAAAATGGTTTTTTCCGCATTATATGCCGGGATAATCACACTGATTTTATAAAAATGAGACATATTCTGTACTCGTAGAAGAAGGCCTTGTCACGCTATTCTCGCCAACGATTGACTGCTGCTCACAACACTGGGCCCGTTATGCCCGCTGAATCTTTTTGCGCAAGGACATACAACAGCATCCCCATGCTTTTTCCTAAAAATTCCGGCGAACAACGCCACGGGAAAACATTGATCCCTCCGCTGCGGATGACCTGCAGACCATTGCGCGTGTGCATTTTTTTTAAATCGCCCAAGATAAACGGACGCTCCGCAATGCCTGGCATCATCATCGGACGGATCAATTGCCACGGTGACCATCGGTTGGGAACAACGGTCACGATGATGCCCCGCGCGTTGAGAATCGAAGAAAAATTTTTCAAAATACGATCCTGATCCGGAGAATCAAAATGCTCAAACAGGCCATCTGAAAAAATCAAGTCAAACCGCACATCGATAAAAACGCTGCCCAACTGTTCATTGACCATGTCTGCCTTGACCGTGCGCACACGATTGCGCGTAACCTGTCGCGTTATGTTTAAGGCCTCGTCTGAATAATCCAGGGCAGTGGCATCCAATCCTGCGTCAGCAAAAAACTGACTGAAATAACCGCTGCCGCATCCAGCATCCAAGACGCGCTGGCCGGGCATAAGAACATCCTGCAGGATATGCGCGATGCGCTGTTTGGACCACGCGACCTTGCGCTGCGCGCCTCCCGATCCAGCCGGAGAGCCTGACCAGAAATGATTCCATGACGCGCTGTTCGGCAGCCGCGTATCTACTGTTTGCTGTATGCGATCATTGACCATTTACTGCCCTTCGTTGCCGCGGCCTCGACGGTGTAATTCTTTCTCTAACAACGCGATGCGCTTGGCCATACACTCATTGCGCTGACTTTGCTGACACAAAAAAACCGTAAGCAACAGACCCATAAAAACCGCTGCACCCAGGCAACAGAAAAAAATAAAATTGCTCAATAAGGCAAACCCCAGGGCATGCGCAACCCAGGCAGCGGCCTGATCCGCCCAGACCACCACCATACCGGCGATAATGGACACCAGCCATCCAAAGGCATATTTGAATGTTAATTTTTCCCGACGGATCATATCCAGCACAATCACAAACAGCACGGCCAAAATCATCAACGCGGATATTTTTACAGGCATAGGCCACTCCTCTCTGGGACTGTTTTCCTTGGCCGCAGGTAATTGAACACAATGGCCAATGTCACCTTGATCATATAATATAATGTTTTGAAATACCGGATAGAGCTGAGGCCTGCGACGCGTTGATTCATGGTGACCGGCACCTCTTTGAAGATCAGGCCGGCCCGTTGGACAATGACGATCGCTTCCGGCTCCGGATAGTCGGACGGATAATACGATGACAGCAATCGGATTGCCGGCGCGCTGAATGCGCAGAATCCCGACGTGGGATCAGTGACACGTTGCCCCGTCAGCGCGCTGATCAATGCAGAAAAAAAATGAATGCCCAGCCGGCGGATCACGGAAGAACGATACCCATTGGCTGATCCGTAAAAACGACTGCCAACGCACAGATCCACACCGCCACTGCGCACCTCGGATAACAAACATTGCATATACGACGGGTCATGCTGCCCATCCGCGTCCACACGGATCGCCGCTGTATATCCGCAGCGCTCGGCCTGCGCTAACCCCAAGGAGACGGCAGCGCCGATCCCAACGTTAAATGGCAATGAGATCACATCCGCGCCGGCCTGTCTGGCCAGATCCGCGGTGTGATCGGATGAGCCATCATCCACGACCAAGATGTCGCACGGAATCGGCTGTGCCGAGACAGCAGCCACAGTGCGCTGAATATTTTCCTCCTCATTCAACGCAGGAATGATCACCAGAACTTTGTCCATTGCCTGATTCCTTGTCTGATTATCCTAATTGAACCGCTTTCCTCATCCGATCACGTAATGAAAAATCTGCAGTCTGATCGCCCAGATAGATCACCGCGCCACCCCATAACGTCCTGTTCACCTGAAAATCAATCGCCCCCTGGCCCAACAACCCATATCGAGCGGCCGCACGCTGCATTCGTTCCATCATATTTTTTTTCAGCGGAGCGAAACTGACCACCTGGATCCGATTCGGATGCGCCGCTTCCGATGGATGACAGGCATCTAAATAACGCGCTGCTAAATCGACGAGCATGCGGTCCAATGCAATTTTCAAGGCCGCCATGACACAGACCATCGCGACCATCTGACCGATCAACAGCATTATCAAGAAAGACATCCTGCGCTCCTAGGTCGAACCCTCATTTTTCAACAATGACCTCTGCGGATACTCCTCCATCCTTACCGGTTGCCGCTGCCGGTTGTCTGCCGCCCCTGTCGCTTCTCCACCAGATACTGCGCCGCGTATGCCATCAACTGATCATCCGGCTGATCGGTCACGATGTCCGGCGTGAGGCCGTCAAAACTGAACACCGCTCCGTCGGGATGATGCCCTCTGGCGGTGACCAAGAGCACCATGGATTGATCATCCAAATAAAACATGCTCTTTAAAAACACTTGCCCCGCGGAGTTCATCCCCATGAGCTGCGCACGATTTTTTCGCTGCAAGACACCCGAAAAAAGTTCGGCAGCGCTGCCGCTTTCTTCATCAATCAAAATCACGATATCCCCACGGAAACGATACGGCTCAGGCAATTCCGGAACATCCAACTCAGCCTTGGGATATCCCCGTTTTTGAAAATACGCGAACGCATCTCCCGGTTCTAAAAAAAACCCGGAGATCTCGCGCGCCGCCAATGGCGGTCCGCCGGGATTGCCGCGCAAATCAATGATCAGACCGGCCTCGCCGGGATACTCACTGATCTCTTGAATATACGCCGACACATCTTCCGCCGTCGCGCGATTAAACCGTTGAATCTGGATGCAAAAAATTCCATCGATGCCAGTGGGGACCAAAAAGGCCAGCTGTTTAAAATACTCGCGGCTGACCAGCGTGATCGTTTTTTCGTTGGCGGTGAGGTGGTCCCGATAAACCAATTCAACACGATCCCCTTCCAACGGCGTCAGGATTTCGCGGATACGGTCAATGGTTAAATCACGCGCACGTTGTCCAGCGATCTGCGTCACCACATCGCGCGCACTCAGCCCCTGATCATGGGCATCCGAACGCGGCTCCACCCACGTCACCTCATACCCGTCGTCGGTTAACTGCCCGTCAATACCCAGATCCATCCGCTTGCCCAATGCGGTCGTCTCATATTGCGCAGCATCCTGCGGAGGAAAAAACATAGAAAAGATGTCATCATTGGCCCGCAAGGCCTCGACTAAATGGGCAGCACTCCTCCATTTGATATAGAGGCTGCTTTTCTGAGAGGCCTTCATCTCAGGAAACAGGGCCATATTAAACGTCACGATAAATTTTTTAAAATCGTCAGAACTGACGGGTTGATAATAATTCTGCTGCATGGTCTTAAAGACCTCAACCAAAAAATTCACTGTCGGCTGATAATCCGGATCCGCGGCCAGCATAGAAAAATACGCCTCATAATCCAATGTCTCTGCAGCGGCCTGTTCTGCGCTGATCACCACGGCGATCATGATCATGCACAGACAAAGGCACTGGGTCAATTTTTTAAAAAACAACTGTGTTTTGCCCATAAAAACAGCTCAATCCACTGGCAAAGACGCGTAGAATTTTTTTGATCAACGTGTTTCTAAAAATAACATTTTCAATATGTTACGTTTTTTCAAAAATTATTATAGCCGGCAGAATGCCTGTGTCAAACATTAAATGCGGCATTTAGAACATCTCTGTCGCCGTCGGGCCAGATCGGTATGCCTGCGTCCTCTCTGCCAGCATCTGTTCATCCACAGAGGACAGGGACGTGATGGTCTGTCCGCTGGAAAAAGAATCAAAAAAAGCCGTCTTTAGGGCCGCGCCATCAACATTCACATTGGCGACAAAATCCGTGTGCGATCGGCCTGCGCGGTATTCCGGAACCTGTTTGGGAAAACGCAGGTACTGTTCCATCAGCGCGAGATCAAACCCATAGAGAATCGTCCCATGATGAAGAATGAAATTTTTTGTTCGGCGCTGGGCGTTGCCGGAAAATTTTTTATGATTCGCAGCCAGGGCCAAATCGGAGATCGGATGAAAAACCGCGTCAATACCCAGCCGCGCCAACAGCTGGATCACGGGCATTAGAATTTCCTGATATGAGCGATGCAGATCCTGAAGTAACGGATGCGCTTGTTTGGACAGCACAAAAGAAAAGTTCAGACACCCCGGCCCTTGCAGGACTGTTCCTCCGCCGGAAGAGCGCCGTATCATAGGGACATGATCTCGGTGGCAACCGTCTATGTTAAGATCGTCCAGTGCCCGGGACACCCGGCCCAGGACTGCGCAGACACACGGCGATTCCCACAGCCGCAGTGTATCCCCGATCATCCCCTGATCCGCCTGCGTCAGAAGGACATCATCAAATAAAATATTATCAACGGGAGAGGAAAATGATATGTCATAAATCATCATGTGATCTCACGCAGCCGCAATCATCAGCCGAATCAGGATAAAGCAGCGTTTAACGGCGGAAAAAATTGACGTTCACATCTTTGGCCGCCCGCACTTCATCAGGGCGAGTGATCGGCATGGTCTGCGGGCACTGCCGCAACGCATCCGGATGAGATTGGGCCAATTCTGCGGCCCGGATCATTGACTCAATAAAACGATCCAACGTCTCTTTGGATTCCGTTTCTGTCGGTTCGATCATCATCGCCTCTTTCACGATCAATGGAAAATAAATCGTCATCGGATGAAAGCCCTGATCGATCAGATATTTCGCGATATCTAAGGCGTGAACACCTTGTTCGACCTGACGGATGGCGGAAAAAACGCATTCATGCATACAGACACGGTCATAAGCCACGTGAAAATATTTTTTTAACCTGGCCATCACATAATTGGCATTGAGCACCGCATGATCACTGACATCCTGCAGACCGGTTTTTCCCAAAAATAAAATATACGCAAAGGCCTTGACGATCACGCCGAAATTTCCATAAAACGATGCCATGTAACCGATCGAATCCGGCTCATCATAATTCAGCCGGAACATCCCGTTGCGATCCTTGACCACGCGGGAGATCGGCAGATACGGCAGCAATTTTTCCGCGACACCCACAGGGCCGGCCCCCGGTCCGCCTCCGCCATGCGGCGTGGCAAATGTCTTATGCAGATTGATATGCATGATGTCAAAACCCAAATCCCCCGGGCGGCATTTTCCCAGCACCGCGTTGAGATTCGCCCCATCATAATACATCAGCCCATCTACCTCATGCACCATTCGCGCAATCGTATCAATCTCAGAATTAAAAATTCCAACAGTGTTCGGGCAGGTCAGCATGACGCCGGCTGCTTCATCGGTCAGCGCGTGTTTTAAGGCGTTGATATCCAAAACCCCGTCTTTCGTCGACGGAACAGAGACCGTGGCGTAACCCGCAATCGCGGCAGACGCAGGATTCGTTCCATGCGCTGAGTCGGGAACAATCACATATTTCTTTTGATGGCCTTTGGCCTTATGATACGCCGCCATCATCATCACGCCGGTCAACTCGCCGTGTGCGCCGGCCAGCGGCTGCAGCGTAAAACCTGCGAACCCAGTGATCTCACATAGCAGTGTTTCCATTTCAAACAGCAGCTGCAGTGCGCCCTGCACCAGCGCAGACCCTTCGCCTAACTGCGGCAGCAACGGATGAAGATTGGCAAACCCAGGCAATGCGGCCATCGCCTCGGTAAAGCGCGGATTATATTTCATTGTGCAGGAACCCAATGGATAAAGATTTCCATCGACGGAAAAATTCATCCGTGATAACTGCGTAAAATGCCGCACCACATCCAGCTCTGACACCTCCGGCCATGGCACCTCAGCGCCGCGCTGATAAACCGAATCCACCGGAGGCGCGGATGGCACATCCTTTTGTGGTAAGGAATATCCGCGTCTGCCCGGCTTGCTTTTTTCAAAAATTAAATCCATCGTATAACTCTCACGCTGCTGATTTGATTTTCGTTAAAACGCGCTGCAAACTCTGCGCGTAATCATCCATGTCCTGTCGGGTGCGCTTTTCCGTAACAGCGACGATCATCGCACGCTCCATCGACGTGTAATAACGCCCCAAGGGAAATCCGGCTGCAAATCCATCATCGATCATCCCGTTGATCACATCCTCGGCCTTGACCGGAAGATCAACCGTAAATTCATTAAACGTCGTGAGGCGGTCTGAAATCTTGACCCCCGCGATCGCGGTTAACTTCTTTTTCAAATATTCCGCCTTGTCCCGATTTAATTGCGCCAATTCCCGAATACCCTGGCGGCCCATCAACGCCATCGCCATCGAGGCTTGAAGCGCGCATAAGGCGACATTCGTACAAATATTCGACGTAGCTTTTTCACGACGGATATGCTGCTCCCGCGCCTGAAGCGTGTTGACAAAACACCGACGCCCCTGCGTATCGATGGTTGCGCCCACAATGCGCCCCGGCATCTTCCTCATCAGCTCTTTTTTGACGGCCATGAATCCCAGATATGGTCCGCCGAAGCTCAACGGCAACCCCAACGACTGTCCCTCGCCGGTGACAATGTCCACCCCGATCTCTCCTGGCGCGGTGATCAGTACCAAGGCGATCGGATAAACGCTCTGAATCACCAGCGCGCCGGATTGATGCGCCATCTCCACAATGTCCACCGCAGCCTCAACTGTTCCCAAAAAGTTCGGATTCTGAACAATCACAGCGGACGTTTTTTGATCGATCAGATCGCGAAATTTTGCACGATCGCTACGACCAGCAGATAACGGCACAGTGACCACGTCCATATTCAAATGATGCGTATAGGAATGAATGATTGTCCGAAAAATCGGATTGACGCCCTCATCGATCAACACGCGCGTTCGGCCATTCACACGCATCGCCATCATCATCGCTTCATACAACGCCGTACCGCCATCATACAGCGAGGCATTGGCTGCATCCATTGCCGTCAACGCGCAGATGCTGCTCTGATACTCATACAATGCCTGCAAAGTCCCCTGTGCACACTCCGGCTGATAGGGTGTATATGCCGTTAAAAACTCGCCCCGACCGGCCAACGCAGGGATGACCGCCGGAATATAGTGATCATAATATCCCCCGCCGACAAATAAGGTGAGATCCGACGCATTTTTTTGGGCCAGAGCACGCACATACTGCACCACATCATATTCTGATCGCGCGTTGGGAATTTGAAATGACCGGGGGGCATGTTCAGGCTTAATATCGCGAAAGAGATCGCCAATGCGGTTGAGGCCAATGGCCTCCAGCATATCATGGATGTCCTGGGGAGTATGAGGAATATACGGATTTAGCATGAAACCTTTATATGAAATATAATGCGCAGTTATTCAATATTCTCAAGATACGAACGGTATTCATCCGCATCCATCAGCTTGGCCATCTCATCCTGGGATGACATGGCAATTTTCGCAATCCATCCCAGCTCATAACAACTTTTATTGAGCAGGTCAGGATTGTCACTCAAATCTTCATTGACTTCCACGATCCGTCCGGATGCCGGGGCATAAATATCCGTCGCCGCCTTAACAGACTCCACCGATGCCAATTGCTCAAACTGCTCGACCTCCATATCCACCGACGGCAATTCTGCATAGGTAATATCACCCAGCGCTGTCTGCGCATAATCTGTTATGCCGACGGTCCCGATCCCATCTTCATTGATCGAAATCCATTCATGCTCTTTTGTATAAAAAAGATCGTCCCTGACATCGCCCTCCATAAATCCGACTCCTTTGCATTTATGATTTTAATGATCCTTCTTTATAAATCGGCCGGCTGACAATACGGGCTGGCACACGATTATCGCCATCCCCGAAGAAAATAGCATCCCCCTCCTGCATGGCGCGCGGTATAAACGCTAATCCCGCTCCTTGTTTCAATGCGGGACTGAATGTGCCGCTGGTCACCTCTCCGATCAGTTCCCCATCCGGTGAAAAAATTTTTTGCCCTGCCCGAGGAGACCGCCTGGACTGCGCAGCGAAACAAACCAATTTCCGCGCCGCCCCTTTCTCTTTATACTTCAACGCCGCTGTTTTGCCAATAAAATCTTTTGACCAATCAATAAAATAATCCAGTCCAGCATCCAGCGGTGAAATCTCTTCGTTCATCTCATGCCCATAGAGCGCATAGCCCATCTCCAAGCGCAAGAGATCCCTGGCCCCCAATCCCGCCGGCCGCGCCCCTTTTTCCAAAAGCGTCTCCCACAAATCAGCCGTCTTGGCCCACGGAAAATAAATCTCATAACCCAGTTCACCGGTATAACCAGTTCGGCTGACCACCACCTGCTCACCTAAAACGTCAAAGGTATCAGTCGTATAATATTTCAACCGCTCGATCCCTGGCACAATCTTTTTTAAAAACTCCCGCGACTGCGGTCCCTGAACATCCACCTTGCCCGTCACATCAGAAATATCATGAAATGCAGCCTGCGCAGTCAAGTGCTGTTGAAAATGCTGCGCGTCTTTTTCCCGGGTTGCGGCATTGACCACGGCCATCCAGCGGTTTTCCGCCAAATGAAAAATAATCAGATCATCCATCACCCCGCCCTGTTCATTGAGCACCAGGCCGTAACGACAGCCCCCGACCGGCAGATTGTCCAAACGCTGTGTCACGATACGATCCAACCCCGACGCGTCATAACGGCCGTCAATCACAAATTCTCCCATATGACAGATATCAAACATCGCGACATGCGTGCGGGTATACTCATATTCCGCAATAATCCCGTCATATTGAACCGGCATCTCCCAGCCGCCAAAGGGAACCATCTTCGCCTTTAAGGCAATATGCGCGTCATAAAGAGCAGTGCGTTTTAATAACATGAGACGTGTTTTTCCTTATGATCATGATTGGTAATTTTGTGAAGGTATCATATAAGAACGTCAAAAAAAAGTAAAGCCCAATCCAAGATTTTTATTCCGCTTCGCCCTCCACGGAACCGTCTGCCAACAATCGAAAAACCGCACAAAAAATTTGCGCCGCCCATCAAGAATGATATAATACATCCTTCACGACAATAAAAAAATGTCACCCCCGCGCTGGCCGCATCTGATCATAACTGGAAGCATGCCGCGCGACTCATAAACATCAGTGTATACTCACTGCGCCTGTAGCTCAGCTGGATAGAGCACCAGTCTTCGGAACTGGGTGTCGGAGGTTCGAATCCCCCCAGGCGCGTTTTCACCCCTCTGTGCTATGGGGTTCTTATCACAAAAAATCCTTGCCTCATCAGCCATCATGACG
The DNA here is from genome assembly GCA_964491705.1 of uncultured Planctomycetales bacterium. GTDB lineage: Bacteria > Omnitrophota > Gorgyraeia > Zapsychrales > JANLHA01 > JAKLFA01. Next base: position 3,471 of record CAZBHY010000017.1, on the reverse strand, counting down.
CTAGACTATAACTGTCATGTACATCTGCCCTCAATGCAAAATCTTCTATCAGGATCAACTCAAACCCTGTCCAGCATGTCACAGCCCCTTGCATGAGGTCTCTCTGCTCGAGGCCCTGCAGCACACAGACAGCCGTTTCTTAAGTGATTCCATCAAAGGAAAAACCACGCGGGAACTCTCCGATGCCCATACGCAATACCATATCCGCAGCTATATCGGCAACCGTTCTCTGTTTCTGGATTATGATATTCAAAAAAACCGTATGAAACACGGCCCGCGGCTTAAACGTTTTTTTATCTGCCAAATGGACATGACCGCTGTCTTTAATATCCCATGGTTCTTCTTCAACATCATCACCTCTAACATTTTTCACACACAGTACACGGAGTATTGCCCCAAATGCAACACAAAACACGTTCCCAACAAACATTCCGACGAAGAATGCGAATATAATATCGAGTATTTCCGAATATTAGAAGATATTCTCAACGGCGACATTGTCGTGCATAAACCGATCTACCAATATTTTGCCAAACAAAAACGGACGAAAAAATGGCGGTGTGCGTATGATGATTTATTCGAACGCAAGATCTATGTGGAGGCATGGTGGGATATGATCTCCATCACTCTCTCTGTTCTCTTCTGGCTGTTCATTGCCGTTTATATCAGCTGGCCATTCGCCAAGGTCATGGCCTTCAAGCTTCAGCATATTGACCAATATGAACTGGGTCTGCCGATTCACGCCGATTAGATCAGCTGTGCAACCTGTTCAAACATCTGATCAATATCAAATGGTTTTTGCAAAAAAGCATTGGGAGAAAATTGCTCATCAAAGATCGGGTCGCACTCTTCCTGACGCGCGGTGATCATGATCAGAGGCACATCACACAAGACTGGATCAGTCCGTAAAAATCCACAGACAGAAAACCCGTTTAATTCAGGCAGCATGACATCAAGAACGATCAAATCCGGATTCATCTGACGGGCTGTTTCCAGACCCAACCGCCCATCCGATGCCGTGATGACACGATATCCCTTGGCCTTTAAACATTGGGACAACCAATGGACCGTGACGGGATCATCATCGACAATCAGAATCTTTTTCTTCATAAAAAACCTCACTTCAAGTATAACACATGTCCCAACCGTGTTGATCACTCGCATCATTCCAGTGCCGCTGGCATGCGATTGCGCAAAAATCCCCTACGCGTCATCTCCATCCATCTGAAACGCCTCAATAACACTTTTAACCTCCATCTCTGCCTTTTCGATTTTCTCCTTACAGAGACGCACCAATTTCACTGCCTCTTTGACCTGTTTGGAAAGCTCATCCACATCGATCTCTCCACTTTCAATCCGGGCGACAATGGCATCCAACCGCTGTATTGCCAGAATATATTTCCCCTCGGCCATCATTCTCCTCCTTACGTCAATCCATCAACAGTGCTCTGAATATGACCGTCAGACAACTGTGTCGTGATATGACTTTTTTCATGGACATCCTTAATCGAGCGTATCACACGGCCATCATCCGTCCGTGTAATACTGAAACCCCGTAGGCAGATTCTCACCGGATCAGAGGCGTGAATAAATCGCCCACAATGCTCCACATGATCACATTGACTTTTTAAAAAATTTTTGGCTGCGTCCTGCATCCTGTCCCATATGTGCCTTAAATGCTCACCAGAATCTGCGATGACCCGCAGCGGCTCCCGTGCAAGAACTGCTTGCACACGAATCATCGCATAATGATGCCCTTTGAGAAGAGATTGAATGCCCTGTTGCAAATCAGATGTCAGCTGCCACAGACGGGATTTTTCCGCGCGTATGTGCTGTACACTCAAGGACAATAATTCTTCCACCCGATGATCCATCTGCTCCAAAGCTGCTTGAACATGACTGACAAGAAACTTCGCAACCGCGGTGGGTGTCTTCTGATACACATACGCAGCCAAATCCGTGATCGTCAAATCGATTTCATGTCCGATGCCACTGATCACAGGCACAGGACTTCTGGCAATCATCTCCGCGATGCATTGCGAATCAAAACAGCTCAAATCCGCAATCGATCCGCCGCCGCGCGTTATGACAATCACATCACAGTATGTTGCATGATCGTACAATTCTTGGAGGGCCGCGCAGACATCCTCCTGCGCTGCTTTGCCCTGCATCAGCGTATTGCGATAGATCACCTGAAATCCAAAGCCACTGGCAGACAACTCCGCTAAAAAATCATTATATGCAGCGGAATCATATGATGAAATCAGACCAATCCGCAACGGAACATCGGGTAGCAGCCGCTGTTTATTTTTCTCCAAGGTGCCATTTTTCTTCAACACCGCGATCAGCCGTTGTTTTTCGGCTGCGATCTTCCCCAGCGTATATGACGGATCAATACCTTCGACCACCAACCGCATCGACCCATGCGGTGGATAAAAATCAACACGACATAAAAATTTCACCTCAATATCATCTTTTAAAACAAATGGGCTGCCGCACTCTTCCAGAATCTGCTGCAAAACAAATTTTTTCCCCGCAAAAATAACCAGCCCGATGCGCGCTGCAATGTCCCTAGTTTCTAAATCGGTTTCACACAAATCAAAAAAGATATGCTTTTTCGTGCGGCTGCGATCATATCCCTGAATTTCTCCGCATACCCAGACCTCTTCGGGAAAACCTGTCTGAATGACACGCTGTATCGCCTGATTCAACTCGGAAACCGTAAAATATTTTTTTTCGTCCATCATATGGATCATAATGCCCTTATTCCGGATAAACCATGTGCAAAAAAACCCATCCCGCGGATGATCGCTCGACCACTGCAACCGATGCTGTTGAAAAAAACGCTGACGGAAACGTCTTCCCGAAAAACATCTGTGTTAATAAATTCGGAATCAACGGCAAATGACTGACCAAAGCCACATCTGTCTGCCACGGCTGCAAATCCTTGATCATGTGTTCGACCGATGCCTCAGGCAGCAAATCCGTTGTCTCTCGTGTAACGCGACACTCAAAGACCTGACTGATGATCTGCGCGGATTCAACCGCTCGTCGTTTTGGGCTGCACCAGATCTCATCAATGTTGGCCCCCTGCTGTTTTAAAAGGGCCGCTGTTTGACGAACCGCGCTAGCTCCGTTTGCGCTCAACCCCTGCTCAGGACTGGATGTATCATATTCGCCATGGCGGAATAAATAAACTTTCATAAAAAACCTCATTGCCTGCCACGATCGCGTACGCTCAGTCGATCCTGATAGTATGCGGCATCACCTGAAGAAAAACAGACAAACATCACCTGCTGAATATCTGCATGCACATCTAAATAGGCCTGAACCGTCGATATGGCAATATCAGCGGCATCTTTTTTGGGAAATCGATAAACACCTGTACTGATACACGGGAAGGCGATCGTAGCAATATGATGTTCAGACGCCAGTTCAAGAGAACGCTGATAACACTGCGCCAGCAACACA
>CAZBHY010000016.1:0-16036 GCA_964491705.1 uncultured Planctomycetales bacterium | reverse complement strand
TTCTTTTTTAGGAGTGGCGGGTGAGGCTGGAGAAATGTCAGAGTGCATGAAGAAACATCTCCGTGGAGATTTTGATCTGGATGAGGTGAAAAGGCGTGCGTTTAAAGAGATTGGTGATACGTTGTATTATTTGGCGGTCTGCGCGCATGAATTGGGGTTGGATCTCAATGAAATTGGAGAACATAATATTGCCAAACTCGCCAAGCGCATGGCTGAAGGAAAAATTAAAGGCGATGGAGATGAGCGCTAGCAGCAACGCTAGCAACGAGCAGATGCTATTTTTTTATGGTGTGCGTTTAGACGTGCTATCACTTGGACAATCGTATGACCTGGATGACAATTTTAGCAATAGCGGTTGGTTTGGCGATGGATGCCTTTGCGGTCTCGATCGCTCATGGCGTCGTGATCCATAAGAATCATTTGAAGAATGCTTTGATTTTTGGTCTGAGTTTCGGATTGTTTCAGATGATCATGCCGCTGGCGGGATGGGCATTGGGTTCAGGGGTGGCGGATATCGTTACGCACGTCGATCATTGGATTGCTTTTGCCATTCTGGTATTACTCGGCGCGAAAATGATCTATGAAGCGTTTCATTTTTCCGAGAGGGAGCGCTGTTTTTATCGTGTGTCTGTGCGCATGGTGCTGTGTTTGTCATTGGCAACGAGTTTGGATGCCTTTGCAGTCGGCTTGAGTTTTGCGTTTTTGAATGTGAATATTTTTTGGCCCATTGTGGCCACAGGAGCAGTTACTTTTTTATTGTCGTTTTTTGGAATTTTTGTTGGGGCTCGCTGCGGGCATATTTTTGAAAACAAGATGGAGATCGCTGCGGGGATCATGTTGATCATTATCGGATTAAAGGTTTTGATCGCGCATCTATAAGTGTTGTTGACCAATGTTGTATTTTGACGACATATTTTGAATAAAATGAAGAATTTTCTGAGTTCTTAGAATTTTTATAGTGATTTTTATCTAAAGTTAGGCATGGAATTTGCTATATATGAGTGTCAGTATAATTTTATTAATTTAACAGAGAGAAAAAGAGAGAAGGAGAAGGGTCATGAGAAAATTTTTTTTATTGATTGCGATGATGTTTTTTTTGGGAATTTTCAACGCGCATGCGATGTATGTGGTTGATGGTCAGATTTTAGACTGGGGTGTGAATCTTTCGGCCGCGGGATCGGATGTGAAAGGCTTTTTGAATACGCATCTTCCCAGTGGCGGACGGGATGTCAATTATGTGACAGAAGATAACGCAGATAGATATAATTCTGGGTTTACGTTGGTTGGCCCGGGATATAGCACCGGAAATACCTATGATGCCGAGGCCATGTATTTTGATAATGATGATGCATACGCCTATTTCGCGATTGTGAGCGGGTTATCATACAATGAAAGACAGTACCCGGCAGGAGATGTCTTTTTATCAACAGCGGGCAATCCTTTTTCGAATATGGCCTACGGGTTTGCCATTGATGTCTTTAGCGGGAATTTATATCAGGTCGGTGGTATGGAGATGTCATCGTATCTTGAGCATGGCGAGTCGGATCCATGGCGCTTAACCCGCAATGCGGATGGTTCGGTCGCCGCGGAAAATGTTTTGTTGGGCAATGTTGATCTTGTATATGGTGCACTTTTTAATACGCATTCTGTGATTGAAGCCAGGATCCCGTTGGCCTGGATTGACGCGCAAGATGATATATGGCTGCATTGGACAATGAAATGCGGTAATGATTATTTAAATTTACAGGGCAATGTGGTCGTCCCGGAGCCGGCAACAATCGTATTGTTGGGAGGCAGTCTTTTGGGTTTGGCGGGTCTTCGCCGCCGTAAGATGCAGGATGCGCGCCTGGGTCGATGAATCGTATTCAAATGGTTTTGAATTAACGTAAGAAGGGAAAGAAGATTGATGGGTTGCAAGGTCCTGTTAGTTGATGTGGGTGTTGATGGGTTTTTAGCCAAGCCGTTTGAAGTCGCAGATCTTATTAAAATGATTCAAGGATGTCTCAATCCCCAGACAGAATTGGTGTGATCGTGAAATTTTGAACTGTGAAGGGGCAAACTAAGGTTTGCCCCTTTTTTGTTTGTTTTCACGGAAATTTTAGGATAGAATAGGCACAATTTATTACGAATGCAGGGTCGTCATATCTTTCGGATTGTGAGAACATTATGGAAAACAACGACAATAAAATTTTTTATTTAGATGATGGTGTTAGCTTCGCGTCTACGCAGGCTGCGGGCATGAGAGAAATCTATTTGCCATTGTGCGCGCAGGATGATCGGGGGATCAAATCATCTATTACGCCGTTCTTAAGCGGGGATATCAAGATCGACATATCGCATTATTTGACAAAACCTGCTTCTCGTCAGGACTTGCGTTATCCGTTAAGGAATTTTTTTATTCGGACGGATGATGGTGGTGTGTTTTCTCTTTTTGATCGCGATTCTGTTGGACGCGCGCGCGTGGACATTGGGCAGTTGTGGCACAAATTGACCAATCGTTCGGACCAATTGGGCGTGGTGCTTGAGGCGGTGAACTTTGTTCCGGTCTCTGGTGACAATGTTGAACTGATGATGGTGACGGTAAGAAATATATCAGATCAGCCCATGTGTTTGACAGCCGTTGGGTGTATTCCTGTTTTTGGACGGCCTTTGGTAAATAAACATGACCATGAGCATGTGACTTCTTTGCTTCACCGCACGCATCAAATTGATCAGGGCATGATCGTTTGTCCGACGATGATCTTTAATGAGAAGGGCCATCGCCCCGCGGATTGTTGTTATTTTGTATTTGGCGCTGAAGCCGATGGACGCCTTCCTGAAGGATCTTTCCCGACGGTTGAAACGTTTTTATCTGAGTCTGGCACATGGCAACGACCGCAAGCGGTCGTTGATGGTCAGCCGCCGGAGAAATATTCAGCCGAGATGCTCGATGGGAAAGAGGTGGCGGGTGCGGTGTGTTTTTCGCCGATTCAGATTGATCCCGGTCAGACGAGAGGGTATGTTCTCATGATTGGCGCAGCGGCAACGGAGCGTGATGCACTGGCCGTCTATGCGCGGTTTAATACGGTTGAAAAAGTTGAGCAGGCCCTTGGGGATTGTCAGTCGTTCTGGATGAAAAAATCATCGTCGATTACGTGTCAGACCGCTGATTCTGGGTTTGATTCTTGGATGCGCTGGGTGATGCTTCAGCCGGTTTTGCGCAGGATTTTCGGTTGTTCTTTTTTGCCGGATCATGATTATGGGAAAGGCGGCAAGGGGTGGCGGGATTTATGGCAGGATTTGTTATCATTGATTTTAATTGAACCGGATCAGGTCCGCTCATCACTGGTTGAAAATTTCAACGGGGTTCGGGTGGATGGAACGAATGCCACTATTATCGGAGCGCACAAGGGAGAATTTATCGCTGACCGCAATGCCATCACACGCGTTTGGATGGATCATGGGGCGTGGCCGTTTTTGACGGTTATGCTGTATCTTGATCAGACGGGGGATGATGCGATATTATTTGAACCGGCTGCATATTTTCGCGATATGCAGATGTCCCGCACGACCCGCAAAGATGAACAATGGCGGGTGTCTGATGGAAATACATTGCGGACCAAGGCCGGGTCACCATATACAGGGACGATTTTGGAACATTTATTGGTTCAGGCGCTGGTGCAGTTTTTTAATGTCGGTGAGCATAATATGATACGGTTGGAAAGCGCTGATTGGAATGACGGGCTGGATATGGCCTTTGATCGAGGAGAGAGTGTGGCATTCAGCAGTTTCTACGCAGCCAATCTGAACGGGCTGGCGGATCTTTTACAATATTTGCGTGACCAACGATCCATTGAGCATCTGGAGGTATTCACCGAGCTGACGCTGCTCATGAACTTGGATGAAAAACAACGGTGTGACTATGACGACATTCACCAGAAGCAGCAGCGGTTATTCCAGAATTATTTTCCTGCGGTTGAGTCTGGTCTGTCTGGAGAGAAGGCCCGTGTGGATATTGCCCTGTTGATCAAAGATTTGCGGCAGAAGGCAGATTGGATGTTTCAAAAAATACGATCGCAAGAAAAAATAACGGTTACGCATCATGGCCAGACGTATCAGTGGTTTAATGGATATTATGATAATCAGGGCCAGCGCGTGGAAGGCCTGCGCGATCAGCGCGTGTGCATGACACTGACCGGTCAGGTTTTTTCTGTGATGAGCGGGCTGGCGGATGATGTGATCCAGGATGTGGTCGAGAGCGTCAATACGTTTCTAAAAGATCCGCAATTTGGGGCAGTCCGATTAAATACGGATTTTGGAATGAGGAATTATCTGGATTTAGGGCGGGCATTCAGTTTCGCCTATGGGACCAAAGAAAATGGAGCGGTGTTCAGTCATATGGCGGTGATGTATGGTTATGCGTTGTACAAGCGTGGTTTGGCCAGAGAAGGATTTGAGGTGCTGACTGCTTTATATCGAATGGCGGCAGATTTTACACACAGCGGAATTTATCCGAATCTGCCGGAGTATTTTGATGGGAGCGGAAAGGGGATGTACAGTTATCTGACGGGATCCGCGAGCTGGATGGTGTTGACATTATTGACGCAGTCTTTTGGTATTCGCGGCGAAAAAGGGAATATGGTCATTGAACCGAAATTGGTGCGGGAGCAGTTTTCCAATGATGGCCGCGCTGTGATCAATAGTGTGTTTGCAGGACAGGATGTATCCGTGCGTTATGAGAATCCGCTGTGGTTAGATTTTGGTGAGTATGCCATTGGCCGGTTGACGATCAATGGCCGGGAAGGCCGGTGCGAAATTGGATCCGGTCAGAAAGTAACGGTTATTCGGGAAGAAATCAGCCAGAGTCAACACCCCATCGAAATTGTCGTGGACCTTGTCAAGCAATCGTGTTGACGGAGGAAGACATGCCGTTTTATCAATATTTTTGTGAGGCGAATCAATTGACCATTGAGGTGAATCACGCAATGTCGCAGCGTTTGGCCACTTGGAAAGAGGTGTGTGAATATGCGGGGATTGCCTGCGGAGATACCCCAGAGACATCTCCGGTTATTCGTCTGATTAGTACGCCCATGCCGGTTATCTGGCGCTTAAAAGGTTTGGATAAAGAGGCGCCATCGGATCGTCTCTTGGTTTAAGGAAAGCTCAACGTGGCGCGCAGATGGTGTGGCCAGACAAGAATCAGAATTTATAACATTGCAAGGATGACATACGGAATTGATGCGCGGAATCTGGAACCAATATCATGGTGTGTGTGTTTGTGCGGTCATCATGGCGGTATTGCCGTTGACAGGGTGCGCTGCATCGCGCACTCATCACAAGGCGTTGACGGTTGATGGCGGCCATTTGTTAAATACCAATGAACAGGAGACGATGGGTGATGCGGTTTCCGCTCTGACGGCCGTGACCGGCGCCATGAGTGATAAGCCCTTGACCGATGAGCAGCTTTATCAAGCGGCGCAACAGATGAAAGATGATCCGGCTGCAAAAACAGCGGTCGAGGCCATTTCTTCATCGTTTGATAAAAAAAATGTTGTGATCAAATATTCTCCCGCGACTGGCAAGCGATATAGCGCGGATATGGAAGTTGATCCTGAAACCGGGGTCAAATTGTTGATTCTTGAATGAGGCCTCTGTCATGCGATTGATTGTCATTTTAACAGGAGCAGCAGACCACCATGGGTGATTTTAAGTCGAAAGTTATTCTTCTGGCGGTTTTTATTTTTGCGTTGCGGTTGATCGCCGGACACATTTATGATCCGACGATGTATCGCGGCCCATGGTATCGGGTCAAGATTCCTGAGGGATGGAAGAAAGAGGTAAAAGATGATGAGGTCTTTTTTACCAGCCCGGGAAAAGATTTTTTAGGCAATCCTCATGCGATTTTTTCGATTTATGGATTTCAGTCCAAGGGGGCTCTGTTTATGGAAGACTTTTTCCCAGAGGTCATGGATGGTCTGTTGCGTCAGGATGGGGAGGTGCTGCAGCATGGGGAAATTAAGGTTGATGAGCAGATATCCCGGTGGGTTTTATTCCGTAATCATGATCCAGAGTGGATCATTTGGACGTTTTATGTGATTGACGACTACAACCGTTTGACAAAAATTCAGATGATGACCAAGCCGGATGATTTCACTCAATATCGCCCGATTTTTGAGCAATTCAAAGACTCCATAAAATTCCGTGGATTTTAAATTTTTTTTGGGCCCGATGCCCAAAAGTTCACACAATCATCACGCAATATTCATTTCTTGTTCATATTGGTCAAAGATATAGTTAATTCCTATCATCCAAGTCTCACCCCAGTAAATTTATATTGACAAAATCAACATGGCGTATACAATTATTTTCAAAACCATATCTTTCAAAGATTTCTGACACGATTGGCTTTTCATTGTTAACACAGCGTTGCAATCCAGCAAGGGCATAGAATGATCGGATCAAATCTCAAACGTATTCGGCAAAAAAAGCATTTTACTCAGCAGGAATTAGCAGAGAGCTTGGGCGTATCACGTCAGGCCGTGTGTTTGTGGGAGGCGGATAAGCGGGAGATCAAGGCAACGGCACTGCGCAAAATCGCCAATATTTTAAAGATCAATGTCAATGAGTTGGTTCGGGTGGTCGAAACAGACATGCAAGACGTTGATTTTGAAATCAAGGCGCCTCAGGCTAAAGAAGTTTATATTGTCGGTGATTTTACCGGATGGGAGAAGAAGATCCGGCTGCGACGTTTTTCTGAAGGGGTTTGGAGAAAACGGTTGGCGCTACGGCCAGGGCGGCATGAATATAAATTTGTGGTGGATGGAGAATGGCATGTTGACCCGGATAATGAGCATCGTGTTTATAATGCCTTGGGAACACTGAATTCAGTAAAGGAATTATGAGATGAGGATTGCGCTGTTTTCATGGGAGGCTGTTCATTCGGTATGCGTTGGCGGAGTCGCATTTCATGTGACAGAGCTCGCCTGCGCGCTTCAGCGCAAAGGGCATGACGTCCATGTCTTTACACGCATGGGCCGGCCGGACCATGCGCATTACGAATTGATTCATGGTGTTCATTATCATCGGTGTGCGTTTACCCCTTGCCCGGATTTCGTTGAAGAAATTCATAATATGTGCCGCGCGTTTTGCGACGCCTTCTTCGCGACCGAAGATTTTATTGGGAAATTCGATGTGGTGCATGCGCATGATTGGCTGGCCGCACCAGCTGTCGGATGGATCCGTCAGGGCCGTGGGCGACGGGCTGTTTTTACGGTGCATTCCACGGAATATGGCCGTTGTGGCAATAATAATTATGGTGGAAATTCTCAGCGGATACGCCACCTGGAATGGTGGGGTTGCTATGAATCGGATGCGGTGATTACGGTGTCCTACGCGCTGAAGAATGAAGTTCAATGGCTTTACAGTGTTCCGGAAAATAAAATCGGCGTGATTTATAATGGGATTGATTATCGCCATTTTGACGGGTGGATCGAACCGGCGGCGGTGAAGAGAATGTATGGGATCGGTCCCATGGATCCGACGGTATTGTTTGTTGGGCGGATGGTGTATCAGAAGGGCCCGGACCTTCTGGTCAATGCCATTCCGTATGTGCTGCATTATTTTCCCAATGCAAAATTTGTGTTTGCGGGCGACGGCGAGATGCGGTGGCAGACAGAAGAACAGGCTGTTCATATGGGTGTGAATCATGCCTGCCGGTTTTTGGGTCATGTGAATGGATGGCGGCTGAAAGATCTTTTTAAATCATCGGATTGTGTTTGTGTGCCCAGCCGCAATGAACCGTTTGGCATCGTGATTTTGGAGGCATGGAGCGCGGGCAAGCCTGTTGTCGCGACAAGCATTGGAGGGCCGTCGGAGATCGTTTGGCATGAGGTCAATGGGTTGAAAATTGATCCGGATCCAGAATCGATCGCTTGGGGTATCGGGACGCTCTTTGAGGATTTTGAAGACGCGCGATGGATGGGCCGCAATGGACGCATTGCCGCGGAAGCTGTTTTTTCGTGGGACATTATTGCGGATGAGGTTCTGGCGGTTTACAACTCAATTTAATAAGGAGCCGGATGGTGGCGATCAAGAAGACAACACGCAAGGCATCTGAGGACGTTGTTAAAAAAGTTGTGCCTAAGGTGGCTGTGAAAAAAACATCCGTGAAAAAGACTGCGTTGAAGAAAGTTGTGTCGAAAAAGACGGTATTGAAAAAGAGCGCGGCAAAGAAAACTGTTGCCGCGAAAAAAGTCATGCGTCCTGTTACTGTTTTAGATGAACAGACGCCGCGCAAAACAGCACGCGCAAAGAAACCAGCCGTAGCGACATCCAAGGCGGCATCGAAAAACGCTGTGACCAATGATGCATTGCACGGGATGATTGAGTCAAATTTGACATATGTCTCCAAGGCACGCCGTCCTGTTTTTGTGGATAGCGAAGTGATGCCGACAGAATATGGATCAACCAGCATTACATTATTAGCGCGCGATCCGCATTGGGTGCATGCGTATTGGGAGGTGGCTCCATCTTCCCTTGAGCAGATGCGCCAGGCGATCGGTCATGATGTGGTGGAGCGGTGTGCGTGGGTTCTGCGGGTCTATGATGTGTCGCTGATCAATTTTAATGGGTCGAATGCCAATCACTGGTTTGATATTTCCGTCGGTATGGAGGCCAATCATTGGTATATCAATTTATGGAGTGATCATATTACCTGCTGTGCCGACATCGGCCTACGTGCGCCAGATGGGACGTTTCATATGCTGGCCAGGTCGAATTATATTACCACCCCGCGCGAATATCTTTCTCCACGGCATGATGTGATTTGGATGGAAGTCCAGCCGGATGAAGAGGCACGGCCGTATGTCTATGTTGGCCGAGAGCCGGAGCCTGGGCAGCTTGACGCAGGTGGCGCCCAATCACGCCGGTTCCGGTTGTATTTGACCGAAGAGGAAATTCGCGCCTATTACTCGCGCTTATTTCCTTTGCTCAGCCGGATATTATCGTTGCGCGGCAAACGCAAACGCGGCAAGGGCAAGGCTGTTCTTTCTGGGGACGCCGATGCGCGTGATGAGCATATTCTGCTGCTTGAGCATCTGGAAGGATTGGATTTATTTGACTATGAATATTTTAAACGCATTCTTCTGGGGGCCTCAGAAGAAATGATGTTGCGCGGCCGCAAATTGTTTGAGGTTTTGGGTGGGGCGAGTGAACAGTTTGCACCATCATCCGCTGGCGGAGCGTCAGAACAGAAATCAGCTCCTCAGGATTTCTTTTTTGAGTTAGGGACAGAACTGATCGTCTACGGCCGGACAGAACCTGATGCAGTTGTATTCTGGGGAGACCGGATGATCCCATTGCGTGAGGACGGTACGTTCTCTCTGCGTATGGCCTTGCCGACAGACACCCATATCCCGTTGGATTTTAAGGCGATTTCGTATCGCAAGAAAGAACAACGGACGATTATCACAGCGGCCCATAGGGAAAAAACTGAATACGGAAACTAGCGATTCGTCGCTGACAGCGGACTGTCGGCGATTAACCGCATTAAAGAATTTGCAATCATGCCCAAAGGATATCTTGCTTTAGTTCTTCACGCCCATCTTCCTTTCGTACGGCATCCTGAAGAAGAATATTTTCTTGAAGAAAATTGGCTGTATGAAGCCATCAATGAAACGTATATTCCGCTTTTGCAGGTCTTTGAAGGCCTGGTCCGGGATGGGGTGAATTTCCGTTTGACCATGTCGCTGACCCCGCCGTTGGTGAATATGCTGCAGGATAAACTTCTGCAGGACCGTTATCTTCGTCATCTTGACAAATTAATCGAATTGTCCGAGAAGGAAATCCACCGGACAGGATATGAACCGCACTACCATGGATTGGCACTGATGTATCATCATCGGTTCCGTGATTTCCGGCGGATCTTTGTCGATGAGTATCAGAAGGATTTGGTCAGCGCGTTCAAGCATTTTCAGGATCTCGGATGCCTGGAGATTATTACCTGCTGCGCCACCCATGGGTTTTTACCGATTCTCGGCATTAATTCTCGGGCGGCAGAAGCTCAGGTCAATGTGGCCGTGGATCATTATCACAAGGTTTTTGGCCGGCCGCCGCGTGGAATCTGGCTGCCGGAATGCGGATATGCGCCTGGCGTGGATGAGATTTTGAAGAAGGCCGGTATTAAATTTTTCTTTGTAGACTCTCACGGGATCATCAATGCGGACCCGCGTCCCCGGTATGGCGTGTATTCGCCGATTTATTGTCCGTCAGGAGTCGCGGCCTTTGCCCGGGATTGGGAATCATCAAAACAGGTGTGGAGCGCGCAGGAGGGTTACCCGGGTGATGTGGATTACCGGGAATATTACCGGGATATCGGGCATGAGCTGGAACACGAGTATATCAAGCCATATATTCATCCGTCGGGTCTGCGGGTCAACACCGGCATTAAATATTGGCGGATTACCGGACGCACCGAATATAAAGAGGCCTACCGTCCGGATTGGGCCAGGGAAAAAGCCGCAAGTCACGCGGGGAATTTTATGTTTAACCGGGAAAAGCAGGTTGAACATTTGTCTCATCAGATGGATCGCCGGCCATTGATCATCGCGCCTTATGATGCGGAATTATATGGGCACTGGTGGTTTGAAGGCCCGATGTTTCTGGATTTTTTATTTCGCAAGATCTGCTATGACCAGGACCATGTCAAGACCATTACTCCGTCGGAATATCTCCGGGAATATCCGACCAACCAGATGGCGGTGCCATCGACGTCCAGCTGGGGATATAAGGGATATAGTGAATACTGGATGGACGGTTCCAATGATTGGATCTATCGGCATATTCACAAGGCCGGCGAACGCATGATTGAACTGGCATCGCTTGTGAAAAAGCATTGGGCCAAAAAAGGCAACGCATTGATACGCAGGGCGCTCAATCAGGCGGGTCGGGAGTTGCTATTGGCGGAATCCAGTGACTGGCCGTTTATTATGAAGTCAGGGACCATGGTCCCATACGCAAATCGCCGGGTGAAATTGCATATTTCCCGTTTTACCCGGTTATATGAGGATGTAAAGAATAATACCATTGATGAAGATTGGTTGGCGGAAGTAGAGTGGCGTGATAATATATTTGCAGATATGGATGTCGGAAAATATTATATGTGACCCAGGACACAGGCAAAGGAGCCGATCATGCCAGAAATCTTATCAAATGGTCTGCCGAATATTTTTTTTACCGATCGTGATGTCGCGGATCTTCAGCCGGACTATGATTACGCAAAACATTCTCCCACACATTTCGATCAGCTGCAGGCCGGTTTCGGTATCGCCTTGCATATGCATCAGCCGACAATTCCCGCCGGATCGGGAGAGCTAAGAAGCGCAGCATTGATTTCCAACCTTCAGCACATGATGGAGAATCAAGGGATTGGTGATAATCACAACGCGCCGGTTTTTCTGCAGTGCTACCAACGCATGGGTGATTTTATCCCTGATCTGGTGGGGCGGGGCAAGCATCCGCGCATTATGCTGGATTATTCTGGCAATTTATTGTGGGGTTTAAGTCAGATGGGCGCGCGGGATGCTATCGAAAAGCTTCGCAAAATTACCTGTGATAAAAAATATATTCCGTACGTAGAATGGGTTGGCACGATGTGGTCGCATGCCGTGGCCACGTCAACACCGGTGCCGGATCTGAAGCTGCATATCATGGCCTGGCGGAAATATTTTGCAGAAATGTTTGGGGCAGAGGCCTGCCGCCGGGTCAAGGGATTTTCTCCACCGGAGATGCATCTGCCTATCCATCCGGATCAGTGCTATGAATACGTGAAGGCGCTCAAGGAATGTGGTTACCAGTGGTTGATGGTCCAGGAGCACACGATTGAAAATACCGACGGTTCAGGGATACGGCGGCCGCATCTGCCTCACCGGCTGGTGGTGAAAAATTCTCGGGGGGAAACGCACGAGATCGTCGTATTGGTCAAGACGCAGGGATCGGACACGAAATTGGTGGCGCAGATGCAGCCATATCATGAAGCACAGACGCGGCCGAGAGAAGATTATGCAGGGCACAATTTGCCGGTGTTTGTCTTTCAGATTGGGGATGGCGAAAACGGCGGCGTGATGATGAATGAATTTCCGCGTGATTATAATAAGGAATTTGAGCATATCGGATCAACCGGTGTCGCGGCACTGAATGGATCGGAATATCTCGATCATTTGTATGCCAAGGGTGTGAAAGCGAATGATTTTATACCGGTTCAGCCAATCAATCAGCACCGCATATGGGCGGAATTGGGCAATCAGTATGCCAATGGCGCTGCGGATAAGGCGATTGAACGGATTAAACAAAAAGATCATGGTTTTAATCTTGATAGGGCCTCTTGGACATCAGATCGCAACTGGGTGGAGGGATATCAAGGTGTTTTAGCGCCAATGTTTGAGCTAAGTGTCAAGTTTCATGCAAAATTTGATACTAAAGTGGAGAGAAACACTGATAAATCGTTTCAACAGGCATTTTTATATCTGCTTTTGTCCCAGACCAGCTGTTTTCGTTACTGGGGCGAGGGGCAGTGGACAGAGTATGCCAAGGAATTGTGCCGCAGAGGCTTAAGCTTCTGCTGATGTGATTGTATGAAAATAGATGTTTTTTTAAAAGTAAGGAATATTATTTCGTTGTTTCTTTCTAATTTGATTTTTTCTTCCTTTACCCTTGAAAAAGCGCTTTCTATAATATATACTTATTATATATTTATTTTTTTCATGTTTTTCGTAAAAAATCATCACAAATTTTCAATAATTCCGCAAATCTGAAATCATATCCTATCTATAAGGCTTTAAATAAAGTGGGAGGGTTGTATATGATGTATATTGAACAGAATATGAGGCAACGAGGGTTTCTACGCGTATTATCTAGCATATTGCTCCTTATATTTAGTGTCAGTGTAATTCTCCCGCTTGATGTCGCGCAAGCCCAGATCTTTCAGCAACTTCCCCTTCCAGGCGTTATGGTAACACCCACTACCGGTTATGTACCGGCGTTGATCCGTGGCATAGAGATTTATCCGCATAATCCGTTGGCGTTTAATTTTATCGTTGATTCCGGTCACAGTGGCCTTGAGGGAGAGGCCTTGAATGAGGAGACGCTGCGTTTGGTGAAATATTTTCTGGCGGCCTTGACCGTTCCGCAGGAAGAGATGTGGGTCAATTTGTCACCGTATGAAGAGAACCGAATTATTCCGGAGAGCTTTGGTTTGACGACGATGGGGGTAGATCTTCTGGCGCAGGACTATATTTTGAAACAGTTAACAGCGTCGTTGATGTATCCTGAAGAGGAGATCGGCCGAGAGTTCTGGAGCCGCCTTTATGCTCACGCTCAACGGGAACTGGGGACCGCTGCCGTGCCTATGGACGCCTTTCATAAGGTGTGGATCGTCCCTGATCAGGCTGTGGTTTATGAAAAAGATCGGATCGCCTTTGTTGCTCAAAGCCGCTTGCGGGTGATGATGGAACAGGATTATTATGCCATGAGCCAGAATCATTCACAGACAGAGGAGGCAGAGACAATCGTTGGGGGTTCGGCATTGACAGAGCTTCAGCTTGAGGTCATGCGTGATGTCATTCTTCCTGCGATTGAAAAAGAGGTCAACGAGGGAAAGAATTTTGCGAATTTGCGTCAGGTTTATAATAGCATGATCCTCGCCGCGTGGTTTAAACAAAATTTGCGGGAGAGCCTGTTGGGTCAGATTTATGTGGACCAGAATAAAATCAACGGGATCAACATTGATGACACGCAGGCCAAGGAGAAGATCTATCAACAGTATGTGCAGGCTTTTGAGCAGGGTGTTTATAATTATATCCGTGAGGATGTGGACCCGCTGACGGAGCAGGTCATTCCGCGTCATTATTTTTCTGGGGGTTTTGACGGACGTGAGTTAGGAAAACGTTTGACCACAACATCGGGACCCGGCTTTAATCCGGCGGTCAATAACCCTAGCGCAACGATTGGAAGCTTTCATGTTAATTTAGTGGAAGACACTTGGTCATCATCACCGATAAGCTCTTCGGATCAAGAGGAACCGGTCAGGTTGAGAGAATCAAGCCGGGAATTGATGCGTAAGTTTGCGCCACAATTTTTAGCGTTGCTGGATCAGGGGAAGATGAATCTTCGACCCCACCACATAAAGGCAATCCACATATTAACGGATATTAACGGGTTGCATTTTCTGGATGAGAGTACGAATCCTTTGGGTTTGTTAGATCAGATCGCGTTAAGAGATCAGACATATCCTCATGGTCTTCTTAAATATAAGCAAGAGGCGGCTAAACTGATGAAGGCCTGGCATGACGCAGTAAATGCGAAGAGTGATTCTTCTTCTGAGTCGGACGACGTTTTTATGCCGGATGTATTAAGTCTGGATCGTGCGCCAGAGGTGGATTTGACGACAGCAGACATAGAGACAATGCGGGATTTGATGCAACGGGGATTAGGTGTGGTGAACAAGTATATGTTTGGTTTGGTGGCCGGCGGCCTGGGTGAGCGGTTAGATTATGGCGGTTTAAAAGTAGAGCTGCCTCTAGATTCTTTGAACCGCAAGCCTTATTTGCAAAGGTATGTTGAGGAGATTCTGGCATTACAGAAAAGATCGAATGAGCTGACCGGACAAAACGAGCGGATTCCTTTAATTATGATGACATCTGATGATAATCATTATCGAACTGTTAAATTTGTAGAGGATAACCATCTATTCGGCATGGAGGGGTTGACGGTCATTGATATTAATAAAGAGATTGCCGTTTATGATTCAGTGTCAGGAAAAGTGGTTCTGGTTGACCGTGAGGCGTATTTTCATGATTCAAATAGCAGAAAAAATCAGCGCGAGGTGGGGCAGATCATTATTTTCAAGCAGGATTCCGTTTTGGCTTTTCGAGGTCCTACCGCGGAATTTATTCTTACTAAAGAGGGGCTTCTGGAGGAAAAGCCGCATAATCATGGAGACATGGAACTATTGCTTTATCGTTCACGTTTGAGCAAGGCCTTTCTTCATGCGGGCAAGGCAGGAACATTATTTTTTCAGGACACAAACGGTCAGACATTTAACGCGGTTTTACCTGGATTGGGGGTTTTACAAAAACAAGGATACGGTGTGAATTTATTAGCTGTTGAGCGTAAACCCGGCGATGCGATCGGTGTGATTGCCAGGATGAAAAAAAACGACGGCACCTTTGAAATTGGAAATATTGAATATAGTGAAATAAATCGGGCGGTTAAAAAATATGGCATATTGGAAGCGGAGTTCTCTTCCGGGAATATTAATATTATTGCTGCTGATCAACAGTCTTTGGTTGAGGCCTTGGATCGGAAAGAAGGGTTGATGCCGGAGATCGTCAATCCGAAAAAGGAAACAGGGGTAGCCCGTCTTGAAGGGATGATGCAGGATCTTGCGAAGGCTGTCCCGGCGTCAGAGGTCGGGGTAACAAAGTTTCCGGTTCGAGATATTTTCGCGGCTACTAAGAATAAATTGACGTTGGCGCTGGAGAAGGTTAGACAGGGAAACTTTTCTGAGCATCTTGCGGCGACAGAAGGGGTGCTTCATTGGTATACACGGAAGATGTTGGCGGAAGCCGGAGTAAATGTTAATGTTGAAGGTGAGACGCGGTATGCCTTTGAAGATCTTTTACATGCGGGGATTTTGCCTGGTATAGATTCTGAAGTCGTCCGCGGCATTCCCTATCAGGAGGGGGCACGGATAGCGATTTCGCCGTTCTGGGCTATGACGAGTGATGAAGTTCGGGAAAAAACAAATAATGTGATGATTAGCGATCGTTCTTTTGTGATTATTGAGGGTGAAAGGGTGTTTTTTGATAATGTCGAGATTGATGGGGCGATTGAAATTCGTTTGAGATCTGACCAGGAATTGAGGATTAGTAATTTGAAGGTTAAAAACCTTGGTTGGGAATTTGTCCCTTTAACCGCGGCGGAAATCGTTGATGGGGGTGAAGATCTGACTGAAGATATTCGTATGCGATGATATAAACTTGTAAAAAATGACACCGGTTTA
>CAZBHY010000015.1:0-16345 GCA_964491705.1 uncultured Planctomycetales bacterium | reverse complement strand
GCTGCCTTATGATGTTGATGGTGTGGTGATCAAGGTCAACAGCGTGCAACAACAGGCTATACTGGGAGAAACAATGAAAAGTCCGCGTTGGGCCGTGGCCTATAAGTTTCCTGCACAGCAGGCAACGACAACGGTTGTGCGGATTGATGTTCAGGTCGGGCGGACAGGGGTTTTGACGCCGGTGGCAAAGCTTGAACCGGTGGTGTGCGCCGGGGTGACGATTTCCAGCGCCACGTTGCATAATTTTGATCAGATTAAAAAACTTGGCGTGCGCGCGGGAGATCGTGTTCTGATTGAACGTGCCGGCGATGTGATTCCTAAGGTGGTCAAGGTGGTGGAAAAGGGGCAAGATGATGGACAGTATTTTCGTGTCCCGCATAAGTGTCCCGCCTGTCAGTCCAAGATCGTGAAGGTCGCGATGGATCAGGTTGCGTATCGGTGTATTAATCCATCGTGTCCGAAACAATTGGAACGCCGCTTGCTGCATTTTGCATCGCGCAGCGCGATGGATATTGACGGGTTGGGCGAGGCGGTGATCAATCAGTTGTTGGATCAGCGTAAATTAAAAGATCTGGCGGACATTTATGCATTAAAACAGGAAGATTTTTTGGCGTTGGATTTGGTTAAGGAGAAAAAAGCGGAGAATTTGCTGCAGAGCATTGAAAAAAGCAAGGCCCGGCCGTTGTCCCGTTTTCTGTTTGCGTTGGGCATCTCTGGGATTGGCGAGAAAGCGGCATGGACATTGGCTAAGGCTTTCCGGACGATTGATGATGTGATGAGCGCGGACACGGATGCGCTGCGTCAATTGAATGATTTTGGCGTTATTATGGCAGATGCGGTGAAGACGTTTTTTGAGCAGCCGGCATCACGGGATTTAATCCAGAAATTCCGACGCTACCAGGTGAACATGACAGAGCCGATTGAAGTCTCGTCCGGCGTGTTGGATGGAAAGTTTTTTGTTTTCACAGGGGAGATTCCTGGAATTCCTCGTCGGCAGGCCAAGGCCTTGGTCATGCGTTTGGGCGGTGAGGTGATGTCTGTGGTAACGAAAAAAACAGATTATGTGGTTGCGGGAGAAGGGGCCGGATCCAAATTGAAAAAGGCAGAGGAATTTGGGGTGAAGATTATCAATAGTGATCAATTCAGGGAGATGGTTCATGCGTAAAAAAAATATTCGGTTCGGGATAGGGGTGGCTGGCTGTTGTTTTTTGATGGGGACGGTTGTTTTCGGTTGTTCTCCGGCGATGCGGAAGAAATTTATTCGAGAACGCAAGCAGCCTCAGGATCAGGATACTGTTGTGCCGATTCTGGAACCAACAGAGTATGCCAATGCGATTGAAACGGTACGGGCGCGCTATGATTATTTTTATGCGTTATTACGGGTTTGGCACAAAGATGCGGTGATTTTGGCAGAAGAGGGGGCGAGCGATCGACAGATGCGGTATACGCTGGATCAGATGAAGATGCAGTTGCAGGAGTTGATGGCGATGCTGAGTGGAGCGTCACGGCAGATGGCTGAGCGCGGCATGGGTGAGCTGGCTGATCTTTTACAGGAGTATGACCGTCCGGTATCGTTGCGGAATTCCAGCATGATTTTTCGAAATATTCAGCAGTTGGCTGATACGGTTATTCAACCTTTGGCGTTTGATCACGTTCAAACAGATTTGCGATGAGATTATGAAAAATCTTATTGAAGGGTTTATCAGTTATCTGGCGGTTGAGCGGGGTTTGGCCGATAATACGCTGATTGCGTACAGGCGAGATTTAGTCAAATATGTTTCTTTTTTGCAATCGCTGGGCATCAGTTCGGCGGATCAAATTTCGCGTCAGAATGTTTCGGAATATATCCATCATCAAAAAAAACAAGGCCTGCAGGTGACGTCCATATGCCGGAGTTTGGCGGCCGTGAAGATGTTCCATCGGTTTTTGGTCCGGGAAAATTTTTGCCATGAAGATCCGACTGCGCTGGTGGACACGCCAAAAATTTGGCAGCGTGTTCCTGATGTGCTATCACAACCGGAGATTCTCGCGATGATCAAAGTGTCTCAGGGAGATGCCTGGCAGCAAGTGAGGGATCACGCGATGATTGAGATGTTTTATGCCTCGGGCATGCGGGTTTCGGAATTGGTGAATTTAAAGGTGGAGCACGTGAATTTGGACGTGGGATATATTCGTTGCATTGGTAAGGGGAGCAAAGAGCGTCTTGTCCCCATTGGGCGTCAGGCCAGGGAGGCGGTGATGCGGTATTTGAACGAGGTTCGTCCTCGTCTGAAAGGAGAGGGGGGCTCGCCGCATTTATTTCTTAGTCGTCTAGGGAAACGGTTGAGTCGTCAGAGTATTTGGAAAATTGTGAAGCATTGCGCATTGAAGGCCGGTGTGACTAAGACGATCAAACCGCATACATTGCGGCATTCGTTTGCGACCCATATGCTGGAGCATGGCGCGGATTTGCGGGCTGTTCAAGAGATGCTTGGACATGCTGATATTGCGACCACACAGATCTATACGCATGTGGACCGGGATCGGTTGAGGACTGTCCATAAAAAATTCCATCCCCGAGGGTGAGTGTTGGGCATGAAACTTGATATTGAAAAAATTGGGGTGCCTGGGGCAAAGATTGTGCGGGCCATTGGCCGTGCAGCTGATCAGAAAGGGCTGAAGGCATTTTTGATCGGAGGCGTTGTTAGGGACATTGTGCTGAATCGTTCGGTTGTGGATTTTGATATTATGGTGGAAGGAGACGCAGTGGCATTCGCGCAGGAATTAGCTGCGGATCACCAGTGTCCGATTAAGGTTTATAAACAGTTTGGAACGGCAACGATCATGAATTGGGATCATATGTGTATTGATTGTGTTACGGCCCGATCTGAACGTTATGCCCGCCCAGGGGCTCTGCCGATTGTCCGGCCTGGGTCTTTGGAAGAGGATATCTTTCGTCGGGACTTTACAATCAACGCG
Organism: uncultured Planctomycetales bacterium; assembly: GCA_964491705.1. Lineage (GTDB taxonomy): Bacteria > Omnitrophota > Gorgyraeia > Zapsychrales > JANLHA01 > JAKLFA01. The sequence goes on along the minus strand of CAZBHY010000015.1, from coordinate 13,387 downwards.
TTGGCGATCAGCATTAATCGACGTAGTTTTGGCGATTTGATTGATCAGTGTAATGGGCTGGCTGATTTGAAAAAAGGTGTGATCCGCATCTTTCATGAGCGAAGTTTTATTGATGATCCGACCAGAATTTTGCGGGTTGTTCGTTTCGAGCAGCGTTTTGGATTTCGACTGTCTGGCCAGACCCGCACGTTATTGCGGCGTGCGATTACGGACCGAGTCGATCAAACAGTTTCTTCGCCGCGGTATTTCCAGGAATTTGCATGCGGATTTTGTGAAGATGCGCCAGGGCGCTATGTTCGGCGGTTGTATCGTTTAGGTGCGCTTGAATTTTTGGGAGACAACATTTCTGTTCAGCCAAAGGTGCTGACGCGCCTGGATGCGCATGGAAATGATCGGAAAGGACACAAGGGCAACGGCAGAGGCGATCTCGATTGGGCGGTTATTTATTTGAGTGCGCTGTGCGCCAATCTCACAGATGAGGAGATCATGGCTCGGGCCAAGCAATTCCAATGGCCCAGGGCGCGTCGAAAAAATGTCATTGAGACCATCGCGGCCTTGCGAACACTTTATGCTGCTAACGATGCCGGGTTTGAGAATGCAGATGGGGAGGCCTTGAGGGAATTATTTTGTCAATGTGCGGATGAAACAATTGTCTTTATTCGTTCGGTGGTTTCCAGTAAAATAAATCATTATTTTTCAAAATATATTCATCAGTGATACACTCATAGATCACGAGAGAGGAAACATTATGGCACGGATGGAACGCGTCAATGCATCAATGAAAAGGGAGATCGCGAAGATTATTCAGCAGGATCTGCAGGATCCGCGCTTTCAGTTCGTCTCGATTACAGGGGTCAGCGTGAGTCCGGATTTTGAAAATGCGCGTATTTTGTTCAGTTTTTTAGGTGATCGGAAGCATCTTGCGGCGATGCAGGTTGCCCTTGATCATGCCGGTGGGATTGTCCGCAAACTGGTGAGTCAGAGGATGGATTTGCGCCGCACGCCAAGGATGGAATTTGTCTATGATCCGTCGCTTGATTACAGCGCAAATGTGGAGAAGATTCTGACAGATATTAAAAAAGACATTCCGTTTGATCAGTCGGATGGAGAGACGCACGCGGGAGATGCGGATACTGCGCGTCACGCACAAGCGGGCGGAATGGAAGCCGGAGAAGACGGATGAATGAAAAAAATGTGTTAGAGGCATTGGAACGTTACCAGAAGTTTTTGATCTGCACGCATGTCAATCCTGATCCAGATGCCTTGGCTTCTCAGGTCGCCTTGGGATTATATCTCGAAGGCCAGGGGAAAAAAGTTTCGTTGATGAGTGAATTGCCCGTTCCCAACCGGTTTTTGTTTTTGCCGGGCATGCACAAGATTAAGCCGTTGGGAAAAAAGCGGTCTTTGGATTATGATGCGGCGATTGTCACGGATGCCGGTGATATCGACCGTGTCGGGCTGGTCCGCCGTTTATTGCGTGACGGCCGCCCGGTCATTAATATTGATCACCATATTACCAACACGAAATTCGGCGATATCAATTATATTGTTTCTGACGCTTCTTCAACCTGTGAGGTCATTTTTTGGCTGTTTAAAAAAATGAATGTGCAATTAACACCAGAGCTGGCGGAATTAATTTATGCCGGCGCAATGACCGACACCGGATCATTCCGTTATTCGAACACATCTGCCCGGACGCATCTGATGGTTGCTGATCTAATGATGTTTCCGATTGAACCTCAAACATTGTATAAGCGGATTTATGAGCAGGTTCCCTTTACGGATTTAAAATATTTTACAAAATTGGTCAGTGAGTTTGATTCCCTGTATGACGGAAAGCTGATCTGTGTGAATCTGCTGCGCAGGGTGGTCAGAAAGTTCTCTGAACAATTTGATCTGCGGGATAAAATTTTTGGATATTTGCGTACGGTGGAAGGGGTCGAGGTTTTGATTATCTTTACGGAGGAGAAGAGGGGGCGGACGCGGGTCAATTTTCGATCGCAGGGCAAGATTGATGTGGCCCAATTTGCCGCGCGTTTTCAGGGCGGCGGGCATAGTCGGGCCAGCGGATGTTCGATGGAGGGAGACATCAAAACGGTTCGTCGTAAAATTCTCTTGGAAATGAAAGATATGTTTCAGGATGCATAAATGATACACGAGTTGAGGAGTCGCGTGAAAAAGAGTGATCGTACAGATTTAAATGGAATCGTTGTCGTCAATAAGCCGTCGGGCATGACATCGCATGATGTCGTTAGTATTGTTCGTAAAAAGTTGGATATGAAACGAATTGGTCATGCAGGGACTTTAGATCCATTGGCAACCGGGGTTCTGGTCCTTCTCATAGGCAAGGGAACAAAATTATTTGAGCGTTGTGTGGGTTTTGATAAGGCGTATCGGGCGACGATGATGCTTGGCCGGCGGACAACGACCGCGGATATTGAGGGGCAGTTAATTGATGAGCGCCCTTATGACCAAGTGACAGAGGAAATGGTCAGAACGGTTTTTTGTTCTTTTTTAGGAGTCAGCCAACAGCTGCCGCCGATGGTCTCGGCGATTCGTGTTAACGGGCGACGGCTTTATGAGCTTGGACGGAAGGGGCTTCAGGTCGATCGTCCATTGCGCGAGATTCGGCTGGATCGTATTGAGTTGTTGCGGTTTGAGCCGCCGTATGTTGAATTTATTTTAGAATGCTCCAAAGGCACATATGTACGGGCATTTGCTGAAGATGTCGGTGAGGCTTTGGGATGCGGTGCGTGTATCAGTCAAATAGAGCGCTTGCGGGTCGGACCGTATGGGATCGATACGGCTGTTGACATCAGTAGTGTGTCTGATCAATGTGTCAAAGCTGTTGCATGGTAAACGCCGGAGCGCTATGAAAATTGTCTATGGAATCAGCCATTGGAAGGAAAGATTTTCAAGAACGGTTTTGGCCATTGGAGTTTTTGATGGTTTGCATCATGGTCATCGCCTTTTGATTCGTAAAACAATCGCACGGTCTCAGGCAATTCATGGGACGCCGGTTGTGTTGACGTTTGACCCGCATCCTGCCCAAGTGCTTTATCCTGATCGACGAATTCCTTTAATTGCTCCTCTGACGTATCGATTACAGTTATTGCAGGAACAGGGAATTCAGGCCTGTTTGGTTGTGCGTTTTACGAAACGTTTTGCAGCGATGGAATACACGCGGTTTATTGATTATTATTTACGGCGGATGTTGGCAGTATCGGAGATTGTGGTTGGAGAAGATTTTCATTTTGGGCGTGACCGCCGGGGGAATGTCCGTTTGTTGCGAGAAGCAGGCCAGCGTTATCATTTCAAAGTTCATGAAATTCCGATCTCTAAAGTTCATGGTCAGAAGAAAGTCAGCAGCACACGCATCCGCGAATTTATCGCGCAAGGGGACATTGTCCACGCGCAGCGTCTGTTAGATCGGCCAGTCACGATCATGGGCCGCGTCATCCCAGGGGATCGGCGCGGACGCTCTTTGGGGTATCCGACGGCGAATTTGGACGCGGCAGTGACAGGATTCGCTCCGCGTGGTGTTTATTGTGTCCGGGTGCAGTGTGGTGACCGCATTTTTTTTGGAATGGCGAATGTTGGTTTTCGACCGTCATTTAAAACCAATGGCCTGCCTAACATTGAAGTCCATCTTTTTGATTTTCACCAGGATATTTACGGTCGTCAGATCGTAGTTGAATTTTTAAAGAAAATCCGCGATGAGATCGTTTTCCATTCTCCGCAGCAATTGATGAAGCAACTTCATCAAGACGAACAACACGCCCGGCAATGGTTCGCACGCCCTCAGTGATTGATACTGTTATGTTCATTGTTTTCCTCTGATTATTCCGCAACACATGATTTTATTCTGATGATATTTTTTTAAAGCTGATCACTGTGTTTATTGGGCCAATATGTTGTGTTTAATTCGTGAATTAAGCACAATGTGTTGTATTTCAATAAAATATGTCATAGAAGTGTTTGACTTTAGAAAAATATGTGTTTATACTGCAATCAAGTGGAGGATTGTGGAGTAAGGTGGTTTACACGCTAATACCGGGAAAAGAGCCATGTTTTATGGTGAATACAATCACAGCATTGACCTCAAGGGGCGGCTGATTCTTCCAGCTAAGTTCCGCGATGTTTGTTTAGAAAATGGCTATGATCGTTTTTTTCTGACCAGAGGCCTGGACAAATGTATTTTTATGTTCACGGAAGATGAATGGCGTATTCAAGAAAAGAAGTTCAAGGCCATGTCGTTTACGCGTAAAGAGGCGAGGAGTTTCAACCGGTTGTTTTTTTCTGGCGCAGTGGATGTCGTTCCTGATAAGCAGGGGCGTTTTATTATTCCGCAATTTCTAAAAACATACGCATCGATTGATCAAAAGGTCATTGTCATTGGAGTCGCAAATCGTATAGAGATTTGGTCCGACGAGATGTGGAAGACGTTTTATCAGGATTCCAATGCATCTTTTGAACAGATTTCTGAAAATATGATTGATCTTTAGTTATTTTGAAATATATTAATCGCCACGGATCGCTTATGGATAATAGCACGCAAACAATTTCACAATACACACAGCATATTCCGGTGATGAATACGGAGGTGCAAGAACTGCTTAATCTTAAACCCGGGGAGGTTTTTGTCGATTGCACCCTTGGTTTGGGCGGTCATGCGCGGTATGCTGCAGACAAGCTCGGTCATCAAGGGAGAATCATCGGGATCGATCGCGATGAGCAGGCACTGCAAGCAGCACGCACGAATTTAGCACAGTCCCCGGCGGAATGTGTTTTTATTCACAATGATTATCGCCATCTGGATCGCATTCTCTCCGAATTGAATATTTCGCATGTCGACGCGATCTTGATGGATTTGGGTGTTTCGAGCATGCAGTTGAATGATCCCGAGCGGGGATTTTCCATCCGTGAGGATGGGCCGCTGGACATGAGGATGGATCAAGAGAATTTTATTTCGGCGTATGATTTGGTGAATGCTCTGTCGGAAAATGAATTGTCATTCATTTTAAAGAAATATGGCGAAGAGCGGTGGCACAACAGGATCGCACGTTCTTTGGTGCAGGAGAGGGTTCGGCACCCGATTCAGACCACGAAAGAGTTGAGTGATATTGTGTGGAAAGCGATTCCGGCACGTGACCGTTATCAGAAGATTCATCCGGCGACCCGGACGTTTCAGGCCATCCGGATTGCTGTCAATCGGGAGTTGGAAAGCTTGGAAATGGCCTTAGGAAAATGTGTGGATGCTTTGACGAGCGGCGGACGGGTGTGTGTTATCGCATTTCATTCGTTAGAAGATCGGATTGTTAAACAGGCCTTGCGTTCGTTTGCGAAAGAAGGCAGAGTGGAAATTTTGACCAAGAAACCGCTGCGTCCGTCGATCGAGGAAAGCGATCGTAACCCGCGATCGCGCAGTGCTCGGTTACGTGCGGCTCAAAAAATATAAAAAAGGGGCAATTGATGCAATTGTGGCGTTTTATCAAGTGCATGTTTGGTTTGACCGTGTTGGCGCTGATTTATATTCATATGCAGATGAATATTTTTTCGTTGGCGTATGATGGCAAACAAAAAGAGCAGCACATTGTTCGTTTGCGGGAACAAAACGGCCGGGTTGCGAATAATATTTTTGAATTGAAATCTGCGAATTATATCGGCCGCAAGATGCTCGATCGTGAGGCCAAATTTAAATTTTATGATGAGCAGAGCGTTGTTAAGATTGCAACCTCACAGATATCGTCTGATCAGGAACAATTGGCCGCGCAGCAGGATAGGGTTGGAAATGCCTTGGCGAGAATTTTGGCATGGCGTTTTCCGCGCGAGGCTCAGGCGGAAGAGCAAAAATCTGTTAAGCCTTGGGTGCGTGACGGGCGTTAAGATGGGCGTTGATTACGGCGTATCTTCAGATGGTGTATTGATTGTCAGAGGAAAAAAATTCAAACAAAGAGAACGTGCGTGTATATCCGTAAACACTCCGGAAGATTTGTACTTATTTTCCTGATTCTGATTGGCTCGTTTTTGTATTTTTTGTTGCATCTCATCACCATACAATTCTTCAGATCGGAATATCTGGCCAAGAGGGCGCAACGCCAACAAAATCACTCTGTTAAAATTCCTCCTGCGCGCGGGATGATTTTTGACCGCAATCTTAGACCGTTGGCACTCAATGTCACGGTCTATTCTTTATATGCGAACTCCCGAGAGATCAAAGACCATGATCGGAAAAAAGCCATTTCGGAATTGTCAAAGATATTAGCGCTTGATCCAGAGTTTTTAAGAGAACGATTGGGGCGGGACAAGGCCTTTGTGTGGCTGAAACGCAAGCTGCCGATTGAAACGGTGATGGCGATTCGCGCATTGGATATCAAAGGGTTGGGCTTTATTAAGGAAAGCAAACGCTATTACCCGAACAATGAGATGGCGGCCCATGTGGTGGGGTTTGTCGGTGTGGATAATATCGGTTTGGAAGGTCTGGAATTGCAGTTTGAAAAGGAGCTGCATGGAAAGGAAGGGTGGGCCCAGATGCTCAGAGATGCGCATCAACGGGACCTCTTATTGGATAATGAGTTTGTTGCTGCTCAGGATGGATTTAATCTGGTTCTGACCATTGATGAGACAATTCAATTCATTGCCGAGCAAGCGTTGGATGAGAGTTTTAAGAAACATCGGGCGCAATCCGCGACCATCATTGTCATGGAGCCGAAGACGGGAAAGATTTTAGCACTGGCGAATCGTCCGACCTATAATTTAAATGATACGAGCCAGAGTGATTTGGCCTCGCGCACGAATCGGGCGATTGCACATGTATATGAGCCCGGGTCTGTATTTAAAATTGTTGCTGCGTCAGCCGCTCTGGAAGAAGGCCTGTTTCAAGAAGAGGATGTTATTTTTTGCGAGAATGGGCGTTATCGTGTGGGAAATCATATTTTGACCGATCACGTCGGTTATGGCAATTTGACATTCAAGGAAGTCATCTGGCAGTCGAGCAATGTCGGGACAACAAAGATTGCACAAAAAATGGGGGCGACGCTTTTTCATCGCTATGCGCAGCGATTCCATTTTGGCAAATTGACCGGGGTGGATCTTCGGGGGGAAGTCGGAGGATTTTTAAAACCCCCATCACAGTGGTCAAAGACAAGTATCGGCGCTCTGCCGATCGGATATGAGGTGATTGTTACACCGCTGCAGTTGGTGTGTGCAATTTCGACAATCGCCAATGGGGGAGCGTATATGAAGCCGTTTGTCGTTCAATATATTACCGACAGCCATGATCAGTTGATCGCATCATTTGAACCGGAGGTCATCGATCAGGTGATCAGTCCGTCGACTGCGGAGCGCATGAAAAAGATCCTTGAGGGCGTGGTCGCCAACGGGACAGGGCGAAAAGCACAGATTGCGGGTGTCCGGGTTGCTGGAAAAACGGGAACGGCGCGTAAGGTGGTTGGTGGAACATATTCGACCAATAAATATTATGCCTCATTTATTGGGTTTGCGCCTGTGGATGATCCAAAACTGGCTGCTGTTGTTGTCTTTGATGAACCACATCAGGGCGTTTATGGAGGCACGGTGTCCGCGCCTGTTTTTCAACAAATGATGGAGCGGTCACTGAAATATCTGGAATCAGCTCAGCATGCATTTTAGGAGAACGATCAGCGATGACTGTGAACGATCTATTTTCTGGTGTGATCGAGATGGGCGATGACTGTCTTTTGCATGGTCAGGAGATCGTCTCAATTGTCACGGATTCCCGGCGGGTTGATAAAAATTCTCTTTTTATTTGTTTAGCGGAGAAATTACAGGATGCGCAGCGGTTTATCCGTGATGCCATTGACCAGGGAGCGCAGGGTGTTATTGTTCGACAGGGTTTTGATGTGCATTATGGTCAGGCATGGGTCGTGACGCATCCTGATCCCAAAAAAATTCTTCCCATCTTGTTGAACCGATTTCATGACAATCCTTCTCAGAAGATCTCTTTGATCGGCGTGACTGGAACCAATGGCAAAACCACGACAGCCTACTTGGTGGAATCGATTTATCGGCATGCTGGAAAACAGTGCGGGGTGATTGGCACGGTGAATTATCGGTTTGCGGATCAGGTCTTTGAAGCAAAGAATACAACGCCGGGGTTGGTGGATAATTTTGCGTATATGGCGCAGATGGTTGCGGCAGGAATGGACGCGTGTGTCATTGAGGTGTCGTCTCATGCGTTGGTTCAGGGTCGTGTGGATGGGTTGACATTTCGTGAGGCGATTTTTTCTAATCTGACGAGCGATCATCTTGATTATCATAAGACGCGGGACGAATATTTTCTAGCCAAGGCAAAATTTTTTGATGGGACAGTTGATATTCAAACGGCTGTTGTGAATACGGATGATGAATATGGGCGGCGTTTAATCGCGATGACCACGGCTCCAGTGATCACATATGCGATTGATCAAACGGCGGACATTTGTGCCCGCGATATTTCCCTTGCGCTGGACGGTTCTCGTTTTACCATGACCACTCCATCGGGATTGGTGGAAATCACAACGCCTTTGATTGGACGGCATAATGTGTATAATATTCTCGCCGCAGCCAGTGCGTGTATGGCTGAGGGATTTTCTCTTGACCAGATTCAGCGGGGCGTGTCATTACTTCAGGGCGTCCCCGGGCGGTTGGAACGGATCGAAGGGGCAAAAGGCTTTTTTGTCTTTGTGGATTATGCCCATACGGAGGACGCGCTCAAAAATGTTCTTGAGAGCATCCGTGGCACTGGGCCCGCACGGATTTTGGTCGTTTTTGGCTGCGGAGGGGATCGGGATAAAACCAAACGGCCAAAGATGGCAGCGGTGGTTGAGCAGTGGGCGGATTTTGCTGTCGTGACCAATGATAATCCCCGCACCGAAGATGCTCAATCCATTATTGAGGATATTCAAAAAGGATTTCGAAAAGATCGTTACACTGTTATGTTTGATCGAGCTGAGGCGATCCAGCATGTTCTGCGGTTGGTCCGTCCTGGGGATTGTGTGCTGATCGCAGGCAAAGGACATGAGGATTATCAAATTTTTCATGACCGTACGATTCATTTTGATGACCGTGAGGTGGCACGGTCTTTTTTGAAAGGGTAACATGGCATCGTTTACAGTCGCGGAATTGATGGAAATTTTAGACGGGGAGTTGTTGCGCAACGGTTCGCACAGGTGTTTGGCCGGAGTGACGATTGATTCGCGTGCGGTTTGTCCGGGAAATGTTTTTGTTGCCATTATGGGACGCCATCAGGATGGACATGATTTTGTTCGACAAGCGATTGACCGCGGGGCATGGGGGATTATTGTTGCGAAAGGTGTCAGGATCGCGTCATCGGATGTCTGTGTGATACGAGTGCCTGATACGACGATCGCATTGGGACAGCTGGCGCGGGCTCATCGTTTACGGTTTGATATTCCAGTGATCGCGGTCACCGGATCTGCTGGAAAAACAACCACCAAAGATATCACTGCAGGTGTTTTAAGCTCGTCATACCGTGTTTTAAAAAATAGGGGATCCTTGAATAATCATTGGGGCGTACCGTTGACGTTGCTTCAGTTGTCTGAACGGCATCAGGCTGCGGTCATTGAAGTCGGAAGCAATCATCCGGGAGAGATCGCGTATTTGTCGAAAATGGTTCAGCCGACCATCGCTATTTTGACCAATGTCGGGGCTTCGCATTTAGAGGGATTTAAGACTGTTGAAAATGTGTATCGCGAGAAACGTGTGTTGGCGGATATGTTGGGTGTTGACGGGCGCATTGTTTTTAACCGGGATGACCGTTTTTTGGCCCGCTTGGGGCGTCATCGTTGCACACATTCTTCCTTCGGGATGCATGCGCATGCGGATATTCGGGCGAACGATGTTTTTCTAGATGCACGGGCGCGGGTATGTTTTAAGATCAATGGCCGTCATTGTGTGCGGATGCGCACTCCTGTTTATGAAAATGTCATCAACGCATTGGCGGCCAGTGCCTGTGCGCGGTTATTAGGAATTTCGTTTGATAAAATTTGTGCATCGTTAAATCGGATGCGTTTTGTGTCTGACCGCCAACAGATTGAACAGATCCATGGCGTGACTGTGATCAATGATAGTTATAACGCTAATCCGGTGTCTTTCCGAAGCGCGCTGAACACGCTGCGCCATGTTCCGACCAAGGGGAAAAGAATTCTTGTCTGCGGTGACATGTTGGAACTCGGCCGATCCGCGAAAAAACTGCATCGTGAACTGGGCGCTGAGGCGGGCCGTTTTGGTATTGATATGATTTTTGCATATGGTGTTTTGATGCAAAATTTCGTAAAGGCTGCTGCTTCTGCGGGAGCAAAGACGGAAGTTCTGAAATATGATCATATTCATGTGTTAAATCGCCATCTGTTTAAGTGCGTGCGACCGGGAGATATTGTTTTGATTAAGGGCTCCCGAGGCATGCATATGGAGCGCGTGGTTGATTTTCTCAAACAGCATCGAACGGAAATCGGTTCTCATCATTAACGAGGAGTGATGGCATGTTTTATTTTCTATCTGAACTCAAAGATGTATTCTTTGGTTTTAATGTCTTTCGCTATATTACATTTCGGGCATCCATGGCTGCCGTGACCACATTTTTGATCTGCGTGATCTTTGGGCCCTTTTTTACCAAGGTATTGAAGAAAAAAAAGATTCAGGAATATGCCAAGCGTGCGGATTGTCCGGATCTGGATAAATTTGCCGAGTCGAAGAACGGAATTCCCACGATGGGAGGACTGTTTATTATCGGGAGCATTGTGATTTCGGTATTGCTGTGGGCGGATATCAGCAATCGGTACATTTTGTTAACATTGTTGACGTGTGTTTATTTGGCGGTATTAGGTTTTATGGATGACTGGGTGAAATTGACCCGGCCGGGGCATGCTGGCTTGAAGCCACGGACAAAATTTTTATGGCAGATTTTTTTGGCAAGTTTTATTAGCGCAAATATTATTTTTGATCCGAATACGGCCACACAGTTAGATGTGCCGTTTTTTAAGAATTTGATGATTGATATCGGAATGTTTTATTTTGTCCTGGTTGCCGTCATGATTATCGGGACGACCAACGCAGTGAATCTGACCGATGGGCTAGATGGACTGGCGATTGGGTGTGTCCTGATTGTAAGCGTGACGCTGGCCATTTTGAGTTATCTGTCTGGTCACATTGGATTCACGCAATATTTGTTTATTCCATATATTCCCAAAGCAGCAGAGCTGACCGTATTTTGTACCGCGATGGCTGGCGCATCGCTTGGGTTTTTATGGTTCAACGGGCATCCTGCGACGGTGTTTATGGGCGATACGGGTTCGTTGTCATTGGGAGGTGCGATTGCGGTGATTGCGGTGTTGATCAAAAAGGAATTGCTGCTGGTGATCTTGGGCGGCATTTTTGTTTTAGAGGCCGTATCGGTTATTTTGCAGGTGGCCTCGTTTAAGATGACGAAGAAGCGGATTTTTTTAATGGCCCCATTTCATCATCATTTGCAGATGTCCGGCTGGCATGAATCAAAAATTATTATACGATTTTGGATTATTAATATTGTGCTGGCGTTGATCGCGATGATGACGCTGAAAATTCGTTGATCAACGAAGGAGACGGCGGTGAACGTGCATGGAAAAACAGTCACGGTTGTTGGGCTGGCCAAGAGTGGTCAGGCGGCTGCGCGGTTGGCGCATGGGTTGGGTGCGGATGTTAGGGTGACCGATGCGGGCCTGCGCAGTCGATTGGATGTTCATTTTTTAGAATGGATCGATTCCGTTGGAATCCCATCTGAATTTGGAGGCCATACTGCGGAGACGATTGACGGAAGTGACTTGGTTGTGGTGAGCCCTGGGGTCCATTGTGATGCCGATCCAATACGCTGGTCTCGGGAGCGCGGGATACCGGTGATCGGCGAACTGGAATTTGCGTATCGTTTTTGTCCATGCCCGGTGATTGCGGTTACGGGCAGCAATGGAAAAACAACGGTGACGACATTGATCGGGCGTATTCTGGCGGAATCAGGCAGACCGGTCTTTGTCGGCGGGAATATCGGACATCCGTTATCTGATGAGGTGCGATCATTAACAGCAGAGCATATCGCTGTCTTAGAAGTCAGCTCGTTTCAGCTTGAGACGATTGAGTTTTTTCAACCCAAGGTAGCTGTTTTTCTAAATATTTCTCAGAATCATCTGGATCGTCATTCCGATATGGAAGAATATTTTGAAATGAAAAAGCAGATATTTAAAAATCATGGTCCTGATGATGTTGCTGTTTTAAATGCCAATGATCCTGCCTTGGTGGCACTGGCGCCTCAACTGAAATCTCAAGTGATCTGGTTTAACACGGCTGATCAAATTCGGGAATCAGGGATTGATAATCCTAACTTTTTAGCAGCCCTGTCCGCGGTGTCGGCCGTTGGGGTTGACCGGTCATGTGCGAATAAGGTCTTTGACGCATTTCACGGGATCGAGCATCGTTTTGAAGTGGTGGCAACCAAGAATGGCGTGGTTTTTATTAATGATTCCAAGGCTACTACTGTGGAATCGGGACGATGGGCGCTGCTGCGTCTTAATCAACCGGTGGTGTGGATTTGCGGTGGCCGTGATAAGGGTTTGGATTTTCGGGTGCTGCGTGACCTTGCCCAGAGCAAAGTCAAGGCGATCATTGCTGTCGGAGAAGCAGCCGAAAAGATTGATCATGCGTTTTCCGATATTCTTCCTGTGACATGTTTTCGTGATTTTACACAGGCCGTTCATGTGGCATTTCGTACGGCAGCGCCGGGGGAATGTGTTTTGCTCAGTCCGATGTGCGCGAGTTTTGATATGTTCGATAATTTTGAACATCGTGGCCGGGAGTTTAAACGAATTGTTGATCAGTTGTAAATAATCTGTGATGGTCCATGGATCATCAAAAAATTTTTTACATCGGAACGGGATATGCGGGGCATTCGAATTTTTTTAGCGATCGTGGTGTGCTGGCTGGTTTGTTTTGGCGTGGTCATGATTTACAGTTCCAGCGGCATTCATGCCATGGAAGGGTTCAGCGACAGTCTGTATTATTTAAAACGGCATGTTTTGTTTTTGATGATTGGCCTCCTGATGATGGGCCTGATGATGATGATCGATTATCGGGATATTCAAAAATTTGCCAAGCCGCTGATGCTCATTGCGTTTGTCGTATTGATTTTGGTTTTGGTTCCAGGATTGGGGCGGTCATCGTCTGGGGCACAGCGCTGGTTTAAAATTGGCCCATTTTCGATTCAGCCGTCGGAGTTTATCAAAATTGCTGTATTGATTTATATGGCAGATTATTTAGCGCGCAAGCAAAATAAGATCACAAGCTTTTGGCATGGGTTTATGCCCGTTTTGGTTTTTTTGGGAAT
>CAZBHY010000014.1:0-16519 GCA_964491705.1 uncultured Planctomycetales bacterium | reverse complement strand
AGCCGAGCAGGCGTTATTTGAGCAGGTCATCATTAATCTACTCGACAATGCGATTGACGCGATCAACGGATCAGGCTGTATTACCTTAACAACACAACTGACTCATGATTCATCCAATGGCCAAAATCATACGATCACCATTTCCGTATCTGACACAGGAGGGGGAATCCCGCCTGAGATGATAGAAAATATTTTTGACCCGTTTTTCACGACCAAACCAGTGGGCAAAGGGACCGGCCTTGGATTAAGCCTGGCCTATATGATCGTTCAGCGCCATCACGGTACGATTACGGTCAATAGTACCGTTGGCCAAGGAACGGCATTTCATATCACGCTACCCTGTAAAATCACGGATCCTGCATAAATCACTATGATCACATTAGATAATATTAGCCTGGATTACAATGAAAAACGCATCTTTGATCACCTGTGCCTGAATATTCAAAAAGGCAGTAAGGTCGTGATTACCGGAAAATCCGGCCTGGGAAAATCATCCGTGTTCAATCTGCTTTTAGGATTTGCAGTTCCACAAGAAGGCAGAATCGTGTTTGACAATGTCATGGTCGATGCGATAACGATCTGGACTGTCCGTAAAAAAACTGCCTTTGTGGATCAGGACACCAGTATCGGACCAGGAAAGACTGTGGATTGGATACGCTCGGTATTTAATTTTAAAGCCAACGCGTCCAACGAATTTCCTGAAGAACAGATGAACGCACTGCTGGCCTATTTCGAACTCGGGCAGGAAGTGCTTCAAAAAAATATTTCTGATCTATCCGGCGGAGAACGCCAACGCGTAGCCATCATCACCTCGATCTTACTCGGTCGAGATATTTTTCTGCTGGATGAAATCACCTCAGCCCTAGATGCCCATCTCAAAGAAAAAACCGTTGATTTTTTTCTCCGTCACGATCAGTGGACGGTGGTGACCATTGCCCACGATTCTGTATGGCGCGCGCATCCAGCAGTCCGTGTGTTCGATTTAGAGGAGCAGTCATGGAGCCATTAGATATCTCATTAACAGCATTATTATACGCGTTTCTGCTTTTTCTCATTCCCATCGGCCTCAGTATTGTCTATCACCTGGCGCTGATCCGGCCGCTGGTCATCGCCACGATCCGTATGTCGATTCAATTGGCATTGATCGGAATTTTTCTCAAATATCTCTTTGTATGGAATCATCCGCTGCTAAATATTCTCTGGCTGATGGTCATGATCCTGGTGGCCGTGGTCAGTGCCGTTCGGGGTTCGACAATGCGCGTGCGTACCATCCTGATGCCGATTTTTATTGCCTTTTTTTTATCCACGTTTCTCATTGTCATCTTTTTGAATGTTTGTGTCATACGGCTGGATCACATTTTTGATGCGCGCTACCTGATCGTTCTTGGCGGCATGCTTTTGGGCAATTCCCTGCGCGGCAATATCATCGGTATTTCTTCGTTTTACCAAACGATCAGAAAAGATACCAAGCGTTTTACATACACCTTATCGCTGGGCGCCTCGTTTCAGGAGGCGATTTTGCCCTATCTTCAGGACAGCATACAATTGGCCCTAAAACCGACCTTGGCTGCCATGGCTACTATGGGCATCGTTGCTTTACCCGGCATGATGACAGGCGTCATCCTGGCCGGAGCCAGTCCAGATATGGCTATCAAATACCAAATCATGATTATGATCGCCATTGTTGTCAGCACCATCAGCAGTGTTTTTCTCACCATTATGATGACCATCCGCCCATGTTTTTCACGCTATGGAATTCTTAATCCGAAGATTTTTCTCGGATAAATTACAAAAAAACGCACTTTTATATATTTTTTCAAAAGAATAAGCTCTGTAGCCTTGTTTTTACGATTTTTTGTGTTATATTTTAAAAAATTACCAATTATTCAATTGCTTCCATTGCAATCAATCACACATTTTCCAACAAGGAGCCAAACAATGTTTTCTTTCTTAAACCGTGATGAAAAGCCATTGCTGTATCGTGTTGTGATGACGATAACGATGATATCCTTTTTTCTCAACAGCGCAGCACCCGGCATGGCCCAAGTGGCTCCTATGATGCCACTGGCAGCCCCAGGGACCATGATTCTGCCGACATCAGCGTATGTTCCACCCATGATCAATGGGATCACCATTTATCCGGACAATCCATTACAATTTGACTTTATTATTAACAATGGGGATGAAAATCTGGAAGGCGAGGCATTAAAAGCGGAATCGCTGCGTTTAATCAAATATTTTCTGACCACCTTGACTGTGCCTGAGAAAGATCTCTGGGTCAACCTTTCCCCCTATGAAAAGGACCGTATTATTCCCGATCAGTTCAGTCAGACAGAGATGGGACGCGATCTTTTGGCTGAGGACTATATCCTCAAGCAGCTGACCGCCTCATTGATGTATCCAGAAAACGACCTGGGCAAAGCATTCTGGGATCGCGTTTATCAGAAGGCGAGAGAGCAGTTCGGAACAGCAGAGATCCCCATGGACACGTTTAATAAAATATGGATCATTCCGGATTCCGCCCAGCTGGTTCAAAATGGAAATACGATTTATGTCTTAGAAAACCACTTAAAGGTTATGCTGGAACAGGATTATGCGGCCCTTCAGGAAAGCCGTGGAGGATCAGCCAGCATCGATACGGAGAACATCAGTGCGCTGAATGAGCTTTCCTCGAGTATTGTCCGTGAGATCCTGATCCCGGAAATCGAACGGGAAGTCAATGAAGGAAAAAATTTCGCCCAGCTTCGCCAAATCTTTAATTCAGCGATTTTAGCGGCCTGGTATAAACTCCATATGAAAGAATCCCTGTTGGGCCAGGTTTATGTTGATCAGAATAAAATCAAAGGTGTGGAGCATGAGGATCCGGCAGCCAAAGAACGGATCTATAACCAATATGTCGAGGCCTTTAAGCAAGGCGTGTTTGATTTTATCAAAGAAGATGTTGACCCGGTCACCCATGATTATATTGCCCGTCGATATGTTTCGGGTGGAACTAAGATAACATATCCAGAGTTAACTCCAGTGGGCACGGATACGCTGTCCCCAGAGGAAAAACGTGAACTCGCTGAAAAAGCAGGGGGGAACACGGTTTCCGTTAACCTTCTTGAAGATCGCCCTAACCAGGACGGTTTGTCCTCACCGATCGATGCAGTTCTCCCACGGGTGAATCCAACCACAACGACAAGTTGGGAACAATTAAGACAACTAGCAACAACTCAAACATATGATTTAAGAACATTGTTTACCGAAAATCCCAACCGTGCTGAAGACCTACGTGTGGCATTGAGTCCAGAATTTGAAGTAGATTTTTCAAAAAATCTCATTGATGATGAAACACTACAAACCTTGCTTACACTCGCAAACGAAGTTGGGCTCCAAGAAGCAATCGAACAAATGTTCACCGGCGCAAAGATCAATGAAACTGAAAACCGCGCCGTTCTTCATACGGCTTTAAGAAATATCAAACGCGGTGCAGATGGGAAACTTGTCGCTGCCAACGGTCCGGTTTTTGTCGATGGCAAAGACGTTATGCCCGGCGTTATCGAAGTTCTCGAGCATATCGAGGAATTTACAAATAAACTCCACTCAGGCGAATGGAGGGGCGCTTCCGGAGAAGAAATCGAAGCCATGATTAACATCGGAATCGGCGGGTCTGACCTTGGCCCCAAAATGGGCGTTGAAGCTCTTAGGCCGTTCAAAATTGGCAATATTGAAGTTTATTTCCTCTCCAATGTTGATGGAACAGCCGCCGCGGAATTGATGAAAAAACTTAACCCGAAAAAAACAATTGTTAACGTTGTTTCCAAGACCTTCACAACTCAAGAAATGCCAATACAATGAAGCAATGGGTTCTAGATGCTTATCAGGATGCTCCGGAAGATCAAAAACAAAACGCGATCAAAAAACACTTTATTGCCGTTTCAACAGCAAAAAATCTTGTAGAAGACTTCGGAATCGATTCCGCCAATATGTTCGGATTTTGGGATTGGGTCGGCGGCCGTTATTCGATGTGGTCTGCCGTTGGGTTATCGATGGCAACCTTCATTGGTTTCGATAACTTTCTTGAATTCCTCGAAGGTGGCCGCGAGGCAGATGAACATTTTAGAAGTCAGCCTTTCAAAAAAAACATCCCTGTTCTTAAAGCACTCCTTAACGTCTGGTATGGTAATTTTAAAGGGGCACAAGTTTTTGCAATCTTACCTTACGACCAATACCTTGATTTATTTCCAGATTTTTCTCAACAATTTTTTATGGAAAGCAACGGGAAACGGGTAGACCGGAATGGAAATCCTGTTGATTATTCTACAGGTCTATCAGTTTTAGGTAGAGCTGGGACGAATGGGCAACACTCTTTTTATCAACTGCTCCATCAATTAATGGATGGAATGATACTCCCGGCTGATTTCATAGGGGTTTTAAAAAGCCATAATGATTTACCTGGACACCATGATAAACTCTTCGCTAACTATGTCGCGCAAACTGAAGCCTTAGCGTTCGGTCTTACAAAAGAAGAAGTGCTCGCCATACTTGCCGGCGACTCGAAATATGCCGATATGGATGAAGAATTCGTGAACTGGCTAGCAGAACATAAAACATTCACCGGGAACAAACCGACAACTTCTATTTTGATTGATCAAGTTACCCCCAGAACGTTAGGTAATTTTGTCGCTATATACGAACATCAAATTTTCACGGAAGGCATTCTCTGGGATATTTTCTCATTTGACCAAATGGGTGTTGAGGAGGGGAAACGGGTTGCAGTAAAAAAAGTTCTTCCCTCGATGCATGACCCGGAAGAACTTCCAGGCTCAGGTCTTTCACCTTCCGGGCAGTATGCAGTCAGACGCTTTGTGGAAGCTAATACCATCGATGAGGGAGATGGTTTAGTCGTTCCGGGTTCCGAAGCGCCGGTACAATTATCATCTCCCATTACAGCGGATGAATTGATCAGCAAGTATAAAAACGATCCGAACTTCAGTACTTTTGATTTATCCGAATTAAAGGCGGTTTCTGCCGAAGATCGGCTTCCACCGGCTGAATTAGACGCGGCGCGAGGAACTTTTAAGGCGTACGATATCCGCGGGAATGATAAATCATGGTGGTCTAATTTAAAAAATTTATTAACCAAATTTTCTAAAGACTATATACGGGATATGCAGAAGAAATATCCCCTCCAAATAACGCCGAATGTCTTAACCTGGCAGGGCCGCGCATTAGGAAGTCTTCCCGTTCTTTCATCCGACCATGGCCGAGCTGTAGGTCTTCAAAAAGGCGATATTTTCTTGGTTGCCCGTGACAATGGGCCAACCAGTGACAGTGTTTCCCGTGATTTCATCCAAGGATTACTGGATACGGGAGTCAATGTCGTTTATGTTGATGTCGTTAATTCCGGTGCGCTTTATTCGTTAATTAAAAAATTGGGCGCGAAAGGCGGGGCCTATATTACCCGCAGTCACACGGAAATCGGTATCAATGGAATCAAACCGAATATTGACGGTATTACGCTTTTCGGTGACATGATTCAAGCCATGATCCCGGCAATTGAAACCGGCGTTTATCGCCAAGTCTCCGCAGCAGAAAGAGGCAAACTATTAGAGTTCGATTCTTTGTGGGATGTAGACGCAAACAAACCGTTTTTAGGAACCGAAGCAGAAAAGACCGGGAAAAATTTAGTTCCGATCAGGGAACACATGTTCGATCTGTACGCCGAATCTATCCGTAAAATGTTCGGAGGCTTAAAAGACGCCCCGATAAAAGTAACTGTTAACTTTAACGGCGGGTCGGCAACATCACAACGGGCTGACGGGAGTAAGTATTATCCGGCATTGTTCTCTGACGTCCTGGGAACAGCGTATAACAACCCGAACTTATCAGAAGAGGATGCCGCTATATTTAGGGAAGACGGAGATTCGTGGAATGAACGCGGTCCGTTGGCGGATCCATCGCAAAAAAACGAGTTAAAAGCAGTCATCGCGTATTCACAAGCGCATCCGGACGAAATCATTTTGAACTTCGATTTGGATGTAGACCGCATTGGTATTGTGTGGGGTGGCCGAGCATATTTAGGCGATGAAATATTTTCACCAATCGTTGAATATATGTTGTCTATCGATCCTACATACAAAAAATATTTACCGACGATCCTTTATGATTCCCGTATGAATGCTCGGGTTCGTACATTTATTGCAGAATTAGGTGGAACGGATATTCTAGCTGATAAAGGCCATTCCATTGTTAAAGCTAATATGGATGTCTTAATGAAGAGAATAGCTGATATGGAAGGCAAAACCGTTGAACAGTTCATGCAAGATCATCCTGTTTTTGTCATGGTCCAACCGGAATATTCTCTTCATATGTTCATGACAGACGATACGGGATCGCCATTTGATGATGCCTTGCGTTTCTCTTTATTTTGGTTAAAGGCCTTTTCCGAAATCCGTGAAAAACATGGTAATCCAAATTTAACGTTGGAGGAATATCTCGACAATCTCGGACTATACGATCAATTAAGAGAACAACGTACGTTTGTGGAAGATGTCGACGGAAAATATCGGAACGACCTCAAAGGTAAAATCGTTGATGGCGTTGCCGAAAAAATTCTGGCATGGGGGGAAGGCAGAGATGATTTTCAATATTTCGAAAGTGCGAAAGCTTTCAATGATTTCAAACATGTTTCAAAAGGAACGCTAAAACCATACACTTTGGTTTTTTTACCGGGAAGCAGTGTTTATCATTTCTATTTGCCGGATGGTGAATTTTTCTTCGGCATATCAAATACCGCGGCAAAAATCGCTTTCGGGACTCAAAGTCCTACCGAAGAAGGAAATAAAAAATTAGCCTTAAGCGCAACAGCGCTGATCAAACTGATAAGCAACGAGGTAGGAAAAAATGCCGGGACAGAATTAAAGCCCATTAATAACAAAGAAACGGCAGATCTTTATAACATGTTTGGATTGGACTCGGCCGCGGCAGTAGAAAATTTAGGTGTCAGCAAATATGGTTCAGCTGAAGCCGCAGTTGAGGCTATGACAACGCCGGTTGCCTCCTCACCGGTGGGATTGAATGTTGTGTCATTGACAGGCTGGGTAAAAGACTATCTTGATGGCAATGGATTGCTGGCACTAAAGGACACACTCGAAGTTCGGCAGGATCCGAAGGTGCCGGGAAGATTTTTTGTTATAATCAAATCAGAGAGTATCGAGGATATAAAAAAATCCGGTTTAGTGCAAGAATTATCGCAATATGGAATTACATTGAAGCTGAATAACGAAAGCGTAGAGAAAAACGCAATAACATACACGGCATCGATTGCGAATCCAGCGTCTAAGAAATTAGAGGAATCCTCTTCACCGAGCAGCATTTCAAATATCATCCCCTTGGAAAAAATCCGGGAGTATATAAATAAAGAAGTGAGTGTTTACACGATTGACGACAAAGTCGTACGTGGTTTAGTCGGCCAAAAAAGCTCTCCTGATAATGAGATTTGGATTTTTACGATGGGGGATGACACGGATGGCACGGGCTATGCGTATAAACCGAATGAAATTACCCTGATTGTCGAAGGGCTGGAAAGCTCTTCTACCTATGGATATTTTGACGCCCCTGTTGCTGAAACCACTTCCTCACCAATAGGAACGGAGCAAGTCGGTGGTATCAACTTAGACCCAACGCTGATGAATCTGCAAATCAAGCGTGACGGCAACGGCATTCCACTGCCCGTGTCACAGCAGCCGATCCAGACCATGAACATTGAAGGGTTTTATCCCGTGATTATCAACATTATGCCGGCTCCTCCGCTGCCAATGCAGATGGGAGAGGCCTCAGATGATAATGTCACGGACGATGGGGAAGGAGCGCTATCGCTCAATACCGCACCGAGTCAGCTGCCCGGCAAAGGAAATGAACGCAACGATGGATTTCAACCAAAGACATTGGCGTATCTCAAAGACTAAGGCTTCTCTGGTCCATTGTGATCAAAAAAACAGCGTGTTTTTTCAAGCACGCTGTTTTTTTATCTGCGCCATCACCTAGCGGCCAATTCTTTTTCATAAAAAATATTTTCTGATATAATGCACCCCGGCTATCGTAGCCACCGCGTTATTCACCACGAAAGGGCCCAATCAATGATACGCCTGGGACTGTGTTGCAAGTTCTATCAGCAACCGATTGTCTTTAAGACCACGACCGCGAAATATATAAAAAATTTCACGCGCACCCAGCAGCTGAACCGGTTATCCGCGCTGTGCCTGCACAATGCGCATTCCCTATATGATGCCATTGTGTATTGCCATGACCATGAGATCGGCTGCTTCCGTGTGAACAGCCAGATCCTGCCGTTAAAAACACATCCCAATGCCGGATATGACATCACACAGCTTCCAGACGCCAGCGCGATTAAAAAAACATTCACACAATGCCGGACTATTGCGCGACGCTGGGATATCCGCCTGACCTTTCACCCTGATCAATTTATTTTACTCAGTTCCCCCAAACCGGATGTCACCACACGATCGATTGAAGAATTGGATTATCAATCAGAGGTTGCTGAGCTCATCGGTGCGGATGTGATTAACATTCATGCGGGCGGAGGCTATGGCGACAAGGCCGCCGCGCTTAAGCGTATGGCCGAGATTCTGCCGCGACTGAAAAAACGTATCCGTACCCGTCTGACATTAGAAAATGACGACCGGATTTATTCTCCTGCAGACCTCTTGCCGTTTTGCCGCGCCAATCATATCCCCATGGTCTACGATGTCCATCACCATCGCTGTCTGGCAGATCATTTGAGCATCCAACAGGCAACTGACTTGGCATTGAAAACCTGGGATCGGGAGCCGTTATTCCATTTGTCCAGCCCAAAAGGCGGATGGAAAAACAGCTGCCCGAGTTTTCATGACGATTATATTCAAAACAGAGATTTCCCAAAAGAATGGATTGGACTCGCGATCACAGTAGAAATCGAAGCCAAGGCCAAAGAATTGGCCATACACAAACTTGCAAAATACCTCAATGACAAAAAATGATGTCATGATAAAATAAAACTCATAATTTTAACAGCAGCCACGCCCCAGCGCGCCTGAACTTTTGCTTGCGTCCCAGAGGCGGTTGATCATAAAGAAATATCGATGGAAAAAATCAATTTCCTTATTGCAAACATCTCGCATGTCCACCTGAATATACTGCTCATTCTTGGTCTTGCCTTATTCGGCGGCACCATTGGCGGGCGTCTGTTCCAAAAATTTAAAATCCCACAAGTGGTCGGTTATATCATCATTGGTTTTTTCCTGGGCCCCAGCGGTCTTTGCGTGATCGATGCACCCATGCTTCAGGCCCTGCAGCCTTTTAGTTATTTTGCATTGGGTCTGATTGGTTTTATGATCGGAGGGGAGCTCAAGCGAGAGACTCTTAAAAAATATGGCAGGCAATTTATCATTATTTTACTTTTTGAAGGATTGTTGGCCTTTATCCTTGTCACGTTACTGATCGGCACCATCGGAAGTCTATTTTTTCATGATACAAAAACGATCTGGGCATTGGCATTGCTGTTAGGGGCGATTGCATCGGCCACAGCTCCAGCCGCGACCACGGACGTCCTCTGGGAATATAAAGCAAAAGGCCCACTCACAACCATGGTTTTCGGTATTGTGGCGCTGGATGATGTCCTGGCCATCGTCCTATTTGCAATCGCATCCAGCGTTGTAACGAATCTGTTCGGCCAATCGCACACTGGTGGATGGGACGCCCTGATTCATCCAATCTATGAAATCGGCGGAGCGCTGCTCGTTGGTGGCATCTTTGGTTTGATTCTTGTTGCGATCATCAAACACTATCAGCAAAAAGAACGCATGCTTGTCTTTTTAATCGGAATGGTTCTGTTCGTTCTGGGATTTTCTGTGGCAATTAATGTCAGTATGCTTTTAGCGGCCATGATGCTGGGAATGGTCGTCGCCAATAGTGTTCCATTGATGAGCAAACATGTCTTTAGTATCATCAATGATTTCAACCCGCCGATCTTCATTTTATTTTTTGTTCTGGTAGGAACAAAATTAAGTCCACAGGCGATGAGTCCAATCGTACTCCTATTGGTCATCCTGTATTTGATCGGAAGAACCCTTGGAAAAATGACGGGGGCGTATTGGGGTGCCGCATTATCACGCGCCAGTACCACCGTCAAAAAATATCTTCCTTTTTGCCTCTTCAGCCAGGCTGGTGTGGCCATCGGGCTGTCCCTGGTCGCCTCGCAGTCGCTCAATGAAGGCATTGGGAACATGATCATCGTGATCATTACTATGACGACCTTTGTGGTGCAATTATTGGGACCGCCGTGTGTCAAATATGCCATTGTCCAATCACAAGAAGCCGGAAAAAATATTACGGAAGATGATGTCATCCGATCGGCCTCGGTCCGCGATCTCATGGATCCGTTGTATCCCATCATCCCGGAAAATACACCGGCCAGCATCATTGTCGAAACGTTCGCCAAAAGCCCTTACACACAATACCCTGTCGTCAATCAGCAAGGAAAATTGTCTGGCGTGATTAATATCGATGGCATCAAAAACTCCCTGCAATTTCCCATGCCGAATAAATTTTTGTTGGCCGAGGACGTCAAAGAACCGTTTCCGCATGCCATCCAGGATCATGCCCGCCTGTTTGAAGCAAAAAATTATATGGACAACTTTCGTTTGGGTTTTCTACCAGTCATCGATCAGGCTGGTGTTGTCATCGGCGGATTTGACCGACGTATGTATAAAAAATTTGTCTCCTCCAAATTACTGGGACAATAAACAATTTTTATAGCCGGTTGCAAACGATGAAAAAAACTGTCGTTGTCAATGATAAGATGCAGAAAAATTTCCGATATGACATATCCGAACCGATGGGGAGGAATTTTGCCGAAGAGTTTCAACCTGAGCTGACCCCCAAAGAGATGCTCGCGTTGGGCATATTTGGCGGGAAATATATGACGGATTGCCGTAAAGAATTTCCCGCGGCGTGGTTTAAAAATGCAAAACTCTGTTCAGAAAAACATGACCCGAAATTAAATTATTTCGGCGTTAATGCCAGCCAGCCACTTTGGGTGTGGAGGAAAAAAGGTTGGATCTACGATGATGACCCCCGCGGGTGGTTTCAATGGTACTGCCGGTATTATATGGGCAGGCGTCTTCCAGATGAGGATAAACGTCAGATAAAACGATGGAAGGCGATACAACGGCACATCGCGCAGGTCCGTAAAAATTGTGCGACTGGCGCATCGCTGTGCCGGCCCAAACAGCGCCAAGCCATACTTCATTGGGCCTATGACAGCCGAAAACTTTGAAAAAGTGTAATATAGGGAAAACAATAACACAGCGCACGAATAGAATATTGTAAATGGAGAATCAAATGGACATTCTGGTATTACTGATCGGCTTTGCCTTATTGATTATGAGTGCTGATTTTTTGGTTGCTGGGGCATCTGCTCTGGCAAAAAGAATCGGGGTCAGTGATCTCGTTATTGGGCTGACGGTGGTAGCCTTTGGCACATCCACGCCAGAGCTTTTTGTCAATATTTTCGCCAGCATACAAGGCAATACCGAAATCGCGATCGGCAATATTATCGGAAGCAACATTTTTAATATACTGCTCATTTTAGGTATCGCGGCTTTAATCTATCCATTAACGGTTTCTAAAAATACCGTTTGGAAAGAAATCCCATTTAGTTTATTGGCCGTGATTGTCCTTGGCATCCTTGCCAACGATACGCTATTCCATAAATCCGTATGCCCCATGCTGTCGCGCAGAGATGGACTTGTGTTTATCGCCTTTTTTGGAATGTTCATGTCTTACATGGCAAGGATTGTTTTCCATTCTTGTCAAACTCAGTCATCTACAGAAACTCCGATCAACCTTTTTAAATCGTTGGGTATGGTGATCGGAGGGCTGCTCGGTCTCGTTATTGGAGGTAAAATAGTTGTCAATGCAGCCGTGAGCATTGCCAGCAGTTTAGGGATCAGCCAGTCACTGATCGGATTGACCATCGTCGCGGCGGGAACATCATTGCCGGAATTAGCCACGTCTGCTGTCGCCGCCTTTCGAAAAAATGCGGATATCGCTGTCGGCAATATTGTCGGGTCCAATATTTTCAACATCTTTTTTATCCTGGGCATCTCCGCCCTCATCAAACCTCTACCGATTACAGTTGGGACCAATAGCGATATATTGATTTTAACGGGAGCGAGTCTGATTCTATTCTTTGCGATGTTTACCGGAAAACGACGGATGATCGACAGGTGGGAGGGAGCAATCTTTATCGCGCTTTATATCGCATATCTCATTCTCCTGATTCAAAGGAGATAAAAAAATAAAATTTTCTATGCGCATCATAGAAAAGGAACTGACCATGAAAACATTTTCTATTCGTAGGCTCGCCGTGCTCGTTGTGCTCTTATCCGGTTGCACAACTGTATTAAACCGTTTCCAGCCGTTCGCGGATTATGTCGGCCAGGAAATTACACTCAAGCGTCCATGCGTTCTCGAAGAGTACATCGCCAACAACGAGGGAATACTTTATACCTTCTGGGAAAATGATCAGCCAACAGATTTTGTATACGACGATCGGATGTGGACCAAGCCCGCAAAAACAGCCGTGAATGACTATCGGCAAGAACGCAATTTATACCCGGCTTCAGATTACCCGAAACGGATATACTATCTCAGTGAATCTGCAATCTTCGCAGAAATGCATTGTCCCAGTTGCGGCGGACCCTACCGTGTGCATCCGTTACCTGTGGGGACAAAAATATTTATTGAAAAAGTGACCAATTTTAACGGGATTGATGCCATATCAAAAAGTGCTCACGGCCGCATCACCATTCCGGGCGCATTAACGGAAGTAAATTTTATCTATCATTTTCACTACGGGCCAAGCGCGCGTGGCACTCTGAGCGATTATATTGCCCGTGCGCCATGGGAAAATGAATCAGCGCCCGATGAATGGTTTGTCGGCTGGACTGGGACAGAATATGGAAAAAATAAAAACACGAAATAATAGCGCTGGCGTGTGCATTTTTGCCGTAGCATATGCGACGATCTGATATGAAAATTTAGCAAAGGTATTTAAGGAATATTGTTATGCCGAAGCTTGTCAAAAATGGGGTTTTCAAGACGCTAATCAACATGGCCGTTCCGATGCTCGCGGCCACATTTGCCATGAACGCATATAACCTGACCGATACATGGTTCGTTTCGCGTTTAGGAACCGATGCCCTGGCCGCCATGTCGTTTACATTTCCTGTAGTGATGCTTTTGCGCTTTGTCTTCCGCGGAGTGGGCAGTGGAGCCATGACAACTGTTGCGCACGCCCTGGGAGAAAAAAATCAACACGCGGCTGCAACACTGACAACACACGCATTATTGTTAATGCTCCTGGTGTCCAGCATCATGTCGATGATCGGATTAGCATCAATAAGATTTTTATTTATGCACTTAGGCGCTATGGGCCATATCTTGAATTTGACCGAGCAATACATGACGATCTGGTTTTTTGGGTTGGTGGTTATGTCATTGCAAATGATCATACTAGATATTATTATCGGCACCGGCAGTTCAAAAATGACCAGCGTTTTAGTTGCCAGCGGAACGATTCTCAATTTTATACTCGACCCACTTTTTATCTTTGGCCTATTCGGATTTCCGAAAATGGGCATTCGCGGTGCCGCATTAGCAACAATTCTCGCTCAGTTGGTAACACTGATCGCCTCAGGATATCTTCTTCACAAAAAATATCACTTAATTTCTTTTCCGCCGTGGCCGCTGAGCCATGTTTTCGCCTCCTGGAAACACATCTTACATTTTGGAATCCCTGGAGTGTTCAGTTCAATTTTGACCCCGATCTCGGCCGCAATCATTATCCGGATTGTTGCAGATTTTGGACCCCATGCAGTTGCGGCCTGCGGTGTAGCGACCCGTATCGAGATGTTTGCGTTCATGATCCCCATGACCGTCGGCGTATCGTTGCTTCCCTTTGTGGCGCAAAACTACGGAGCCCGGCGTTTTGACCGAATCGAATCCGCACGAAAAGGCACAATAACATTCGCTTTGAGTTATGGGCTGGCGGCCGCAGTCCTGTTTCTGTTCATGGCTCGCCCTTTTGCAAGGATTTTCTCAAACAACCCTGATGTGATTGCCATCATCACCCAATACATTCATATCACATGCTTTGGTTATGGATTTTTGGAAATACACCGTTATGCCGGATTTTATATGATCGGAATTCACGCGCCCCTGTCAGCCAATATCTTGAACGTCATTCGCGTCCTTGTTTTATTGATCCCTTTGTCGCTGATCGGCGCAAATGCATTCGGACTTTTAGGAATTTTTGGAGGGAGGCTATTGACCGATCTATCCACCGGTGTTATTGGAATCATCTGGTCGAGAAAGGTGTTAACCCGCACAATCAAAAGGGCGGAGATTCCCCTGCAGAATCATGCGCAGGATTGATGAATATGATCCCTCGAAATCGAAAAGCAAAAAGGAAACAGGAAATGAAACAATGGTATGAAGCATTATTCGAGAATTACGGCCGCAAATACGATCAAGAGCCCTTTGTTCAAGGAACTGTGGGCGAATGTGATTTTATTGAAGCCGAGATCGGCCGCGACACATCAGCCAGAATCCTCGATATCGGCTGCGGTACCGGCCGTCACGCGATTGAGCTGACGCAACGGGGATATCATGTGACTGGTGTTGACCTCTCTGAGTCACAGCTTGCGCGAGCGAGAGAAAAAGCCCAAACAGCGGGCCTGGCGATCGAGTTTCAGAAACATGACGCGCGAGCCCTTCCGTTTGAAAACGCATTCGATCTGGTGATCATGCTCTGCGAAGGCGGATTTTCACTGATGGAAACCGACGAAATGAACTTTGAGATCCTCAAGAATGCAACAAAAGCACTCAAAGGCAAAGGCAAATTTATTTTCACCACACTTAATGGATTATTCCCATTGTTTCATTCTGTCAATGAATTCTATCAGTCAGCGCAGAAGGAAGGCCAATCTCAATGCAAAGAATGCTCTTTTGATCTGATGACTTTCCGTGATCATAACACGGCTGTTTTTGAGGATGATTCCGGCAATAAAAAAGAGCTTAAATGCAACGAACGATATTACGTGCCCAGCGAAATAACCTGGCTTTTAAAGACTCTGGGTTATACGAAGATAAATATTTTCGGATCAAAGTTAGGGGCTTACTCACGCAAAGATAAACTGACACCAGACGATTTTGAAATGCTTGTGGTTGCAGAAAATTAGAAATTTCAAATGCGAATCAATACAATCATATTCTTCATTGGCTTTCTTTTAACCACTATTGTTCCCTCCTTTAGTCAAGAGATCGATAGATCTCTTTTGCAAGGATATAATGTGGCTCTGGTGATCTACAACCGAACAACAGGGGAGATAATCAACATCGATCCGGCGCGCAGTAATCAGCGCCTTTCGCCCTGTTCGACATTCAAAATATACAACACCCTCATCGGGCTTCAGCTTGGGCTCATCAAGGGAGCTGATGAGCCGTGGTATCATTGGGAGAGGATAAAGCGTAACATCGAAGGATGGAATCATGATCTAACACTCCGCGAAGCCTTTCAAGTGTCGGCTGTACCCGCGTATCAGATTTTGGCACGACAGATTGGTGAAACCCGGATGAAGGAATATATTGAAAGAATGGGTTATGGCTCACAGGATATTTCAGCCGGGGTCGATATTTTTTGGCTCCCAAGGTCGGGAAACACATCAATAGAGATCAGCGCGGATGAACAGGTAGTGCTTTTAAACAAGTTGGTTGAGGGCACGCTTCCGTTTTCTGAAAAGAATATCACGATACTGTATGATATTATGCAAGTGAAAAAGACAGAAAAGGGGACACTTTATGGTAAGACCGGCTCCGGTATGAGTCCCGATGGGAAACGGAATTTAGGCTGGTTTGTCGGGTTTCTTGAGCATAGCAAAACAATATACGTGTTTGCGTGTAATATTACTGGAGGAGAAAATCCTTCAGGTACGGTTGCAAGAATCATTGTAGAAAATGTTTTAAAAGCGAACGGACTTCTATAACATAAACACGAGACAAAAACATTTTTATGCACACTCTGGGTATTGGGACTGTGCACAGCCGTTTTAGGTCTGTCAGACCAATAAAGAAAAAACCGTCATTATTACTTAACCAAATAAGTCCCGAAGCAGGAGATTCAATATCATCTACAAAAATACGACCTGGATTTATCCCTTCGACGACTGCTTTAGCTTCTAATTGACCTTGCTCATATAACATATATCTGCATTTAAAAAATTCTGACTTTTTTAATTCTGATATCATTACTTACCTCCTTATCTGCCGGAAATTAACTAATTCAGGAACCTTTTCTTTTTTAACAATCCTTCTTTGTTTGTTTAAGTACATCCCTTCACTTTACAATCTACCTGTTCTTCGACAATATGGCCCATTTGCTTTATACGGTTCCCTTTAGGGCAGCCCCATCGCC
>CAZBHY010000013.1:0-17260 GCA_964491705.1 uncultured Planctomycetales bacterium | reverse complement strand
GGTCCGAACAGACGACGCTCCGGAAATCCCAAGGTCACGAATCCCCTTTAAAACCGACGATTCAACGGGATCCATCACACCGGGATGATAGGCAATTTCAATGACATGACGGTCCGGGTCGGAGTGATCATAATGGGGCGCGGCCCCCTGTAGACACACATAATCCTGAGTGACGGGATCTGCAAGCAACTGCGAAGCGATCTGATGAATCTCCGGGGACGAAAGATCTCCATCGATAATATAAATATGCGCCACACGCACAGCGTCAATGGAGGAAAGCCCGAGATCTAAAATATTTTTTCGGACGCTTTCTCCCAATGCGTCAAAAATTCCAGCCTTTTCTCTAACCTCAATTCTCCACATCATAGATCCTAATTCCACAAAAACACTGCATCACCCGCGCACAATGAAATCAATCATCGTATTTCCTTGCGCCGTTGTATGCATGCATTCTTATGCCATGAAAATTTATTGACTAACTTTTGACAAAATTTCTTGATAGGCCTCTTCAATCCCGCCCAAATCCTGGCGAAATCGATCCTTATCAAGTTTGCGATTTGTTCCAACTTCCCACAAACGGCAGGTGTCCGGAGAAATCTCATCTGCGAGGATAATCTCCCCTTGATAACGCCCAAACTCTAATTTGAAATCAATGAGATTGACATTTAACTTTTTAAAAAACTCTTTGAGCAGCGCGTTCACCTTTAACGTCAGTTCTTTAATGCGATCAATCTCTGCCTGTGTCGCCAGTTCAAGGGCCAACGCGTGTGACTCATTAATCAACGGGTCATTCAGCTTGTCTGCCTTATAACAAAATTCAAATGTTGGGCATGCCAACGCACGGCCTTCCTCCAGCCCCAAAATACGGCACAACGACCCAGCCGCCACATTGCGAACAATCACCTCCAAGGGAACGATCTGAACACGTTTCACCAGCATGTCCCGCTCACTCAACATTTTCACAAAATGCGTCGGAATTCCATGCTTCTCTAAATATTGAAACAGCGTCGATGCGATCTTATTGTTCACAATGCCCTTCTGAGCAATCGTCCCTTTTTTCTGCGCATTGAACGCTGTTGCGTCATCTTTAAAATATTGAATCACCAGGTCGGGATCTGATGTCGCATAGACAATCTTTGCCTTGCCTTCATACAATGGTTCTTTTTTTTCCATAACACCATCCTTGTATACACGTGAAATAAATTTCCTTGTTCTGCGCTGCCGTACAAAAAGTTATTTGATGCCCACACGTTTGAAGATAGCATCACGGTGGCGCGTGTAATATTTAATATCAAAACACGCGTTGATTTCAGACTCTTTCATATATTTTCGAACTCTGCGATCCCTCAGCAGGACATCTTTAAAATCCGAGCTCTCATCCCAAACCTGCATGGCGCAGCGCTGAATAATTTCATACGCCTCTTCCCGCGTCAGGCCTTTGGTCATCAATTCCAACAAGACCCGCTGAGAATAAATCAACCCTTTGGTTTTGGTCAAACTCTCGATCATATTTTTAGGATAAACCAACAAACCTTCAACAATCGGGGTAAATTTGTGAAGCATGTAATCCAGCGCGATCGTACTGTCAGGGATGATCACCCGCTCAACAGAAGAATGACTAATATCACGCTCATGCCAGAGGTTAATATTCTCAAAGGATGCCTGAGCATTCGCTCGTAACAAACGCGATAGACCCGAGATCCGTTCACATGTAATCGGATTACGCTTATGCGGCATCGCCGATGACCCCACCTGTCCTTTAAAAAACGGCTCTTCAATCTCCCTCAATTCAGTTTTTTGCAAGGCCCGAATTTCGGTCGCGAACTTATCAAGGGATGACCCAATCAAGGCGATCATCGTCATAAAATGACAATGGATGTCCCGAGAAATAACCTGTGTCGCAATATTCGCCGGCTTTAAATCAAGCTTCTCACAGACATACTCTTCCACAAACGGATCAATATTGGCATATGTCCCGACCGCACCAGACAACTTCCCTAAACGAATTTCTTCCCGGGCCTGTTCAAGCCGGACAAAATTCCGCCGGGTTTCGTCATACCAGGTCGCGAGTTTCAACCCTAACGTAGTGGGCTCCGCGTGAACACCATGCGTGCGCGCGATGCATGTCGTATCTTTATATTTTTTACATTGTTTTTTTAAGGCGGCGAGGAACTTTTTCATATCGGCTAACAGCAGATCACACGCCTCGACACACTGAATGGAAAGCGTGGTGTCCAGCAGGTCAGATGAGGTCATCCCCATATGTAGATATTGCGCCTCGGGCCCAATATATTTCCCGACGTTGTTGATAAACGCAACGATATCATGTCGAGTCTTTTCTTCCAGCTCACGAATTTCATCGATATTAAACTTGGCATTCTTTTTTATCTTCTCAAGAGACTTCTTAGGAATTTTCCCTAACTTACACATTGCTTCACAGGCCAAAACTTCAATCTTCAGCATAATCTCAAATTTATGCTCGTCCGTCCAAATGCTGCCCATTTTGGATAATGTGTAACGTTCAATCATACGGATCTCCTTACTCTAAAAGAACATATTAATAAATGAATGCTTTTGGCAGGGATGCTCCTCTGTGAAAAAAATAACGTCCTTAATATATCAAAAGATTTTCTTGAAATCAATCGAAAAGAGAAAAAACCACGCTAAAAATCAATCATTTTTCTATAAGTCAATATTTTTCAAATAGTTATGAATCTTCTGTTCTTTTTTATCTGCATAAATTCATAAAAAATTATCCAAAAGTTTTTCTGATGAATAGATTAAAAATAACTGAAAATAATCAGGTTACGGAAATATGAGGTTTTACCTCGCAATCATATGTCCAATGGCGGATTTTCTGCCGCCAAAAATACCGGCCCTATTGCCAGCCAGTATGTTCTATGGTACCATACCCGTCATGTTAGACACCATCAGAAAAAATATTGATCTCAGCCTGTTGGAATTCATCGAAAAATCCAACACCGAGTATCGCCTGGAAGAAGTCCATCCCTTTCTCTTTGCTTGCATCAAAGAATTTCTTCTGCGCAAAGGAAAGCGTATCCGTCCCCTGCTCTTAATCCTCAGCTACCAAGGATACCGTAAAAAAAAGCAGCGCCTTTCAAAACATATTTACGCGGCATCCATCTGCATCGAACTCCTTCATAATTTCATGCTGGTGCATGATGATATTATCGACTGTTCTGCCCTACGCCGCAACAAGCCGACCATGCACCGCATGCTCAGGCATACCGTCAAAAGCAAACATCCGGACAAACTCGGTATTGATCTCGGAATTATCGCCGGTGATATCATCTATGCCATGGCCATGGATGCCTTTTTATCGTTCCAGGAATCGCCCCGGCAGATGAAACAGGCATTGCATTATTTTATTCAAACCACCGCCATGACAGCACTGGGAGAATTCATTGACACCTTAAACGGTGCCCTGCCCATTCACAAGGTTACAGAAGACGATGTCTTCCTGAACTATTCGCTTAAAACAGCACGCTACACATTTGAGTGCCCATTGGTCATGGGCGCGATGCTTGCTGGGGCCAATGACAAAGAAATCCAACACCTTGCCACCTTGGGGCTACTGACAGGACAGGCATTTCAGATACAAGACGATATCATTGGCGTGTTTGATCAGGAAAAAAATATTGGGAAATCTATTTTCAGCGATATTGAAGAATCCAAAAAGACCATCCTCGTGTGTCATGCTTATGCCACGTTAAAGGGAAACGAGCGGAAGAAATTTCTACACTGTTTTTCAAAAGAAAAAATTTCCCATGCCGATCTGAAGGCCCTCAAAACGATCTTCATTACCAGCGGATCGCTTGGTTACGCCTTTGATCATATTCGGCAACGGCTAGAAAAATCAGAAACGATCTTAAACGCCTTGTCGATGAGCTCCCAATACAAGGAACTCATTCGCAAATCTCTCAGTCATCTTTTTAGCCACACACAACGCATCGCCCAAAACTATAAACTTGATATCTAGAACGTCCTTCTTATTTCTGAGACGCTTGTAATGCCCGAGCCTTCTCAGCCAATTGAGAAAACTCGGCATGCGCGGGAAAAATTGTCTGCGCACGTTCCCAGATGGCAATCGCGGCGTCAAATATATTATAATTTGCTAAAAATTTTCCGTATTCCACATACGATTGTGGCGTCTTAGGAAAAAGCATCATCACCTTTTCATAGCCCTTCTTGGCAATCGAAAACGGCCCTTCCAACGCAACCAAAGAAACAATCTCTAAATATTTTTCTGCATCTCCT
This sequence comes from uncultured Planctomycetales bacterium, assembly GCA_964491705.1. GTDB lineage: Bacteria > Omnitrophota > Gorgyraeia > Zapsychrales > JANLHA01 > JAKLFA01. Next base: position 12,982 of record CAZBHY010000013.1, on the reverse strand, counting down.
CGAGCATTCATCGTCTGAATCAACGATTGATCAATGCACTGATCATCCCCATCAGCCAAACAGACGCGAACCAATGCCATCAACATCGCCATATTATGCGGGAACATTTCTGATGCCTTACGAAAAAATTGTTTGGCCTTGCGATAGTCCTTTTTTCGCTCATAAAAACTTCCCAAATTTGCATACGGTTCAACCCAATAGGGATTGATTGCAATTGCCTTTTCATAGCTTTCCACAGCCTGTTCATCCATGCCTTGATCGGCATACATCATGCCGAGATTATTATGCGCGGCAAATGCGCCTGTGCGATCGCACTCCAATTCTTTATCAAACAATTGCTTGGCCTGATCCAACAGCCCCTGCTCCCAATAAATTAAGGCCAGATTATTATTCGTAAATGAACTGCAGGAATTGATCCTCAATGCCGCATGATATTCCTCGATGGCCCTTGCCTCTTGACCGCTAGCGTATAATGCCTCGCCGAAATTATGTCTGACGCGAGATTTGTTCGGAGACTTGGCAACGACATCTTGCCAAAGAACAACGGGGTCGCGCCAAACATGATTCCGCTGAAATGCCAGGATTGAAAAAAACACCACATACGCTGCCAGCAAAAAAACGCCCAGATAAAATTTTCGAATGCGTGTCAATAAAATCGCGACCCCCAGCACAAAGGCAAACATTGACAAATAAACACGATGTTCAAAAATCAAATCCTCAATCGGAAAAATCGTTGATTCAATGGAGAGGGCAATGAAAAACCAGAAAATCAAAAAAGAAAAAATGGCCTTCTTCTTCCACAAAGACACAGCCAGGCCGATGATCACAGCGATAAAAATAAAACTCCCTGCAGTCGAAGGATCCAACAAGGTCTCTGACATGCGGAACTCATAATCAAAATTCTGATGAATGGGCAGAACCAACAGAGCCATATACTGCACAATAACCCGAGGTTGTGTCAAAAAATATGTCCATGCCGTTAGCACCTTACCCTCATCGGATGCGCACACCAATGCCGTCTGTAGACGATTAAAAATATTCAAGTGATACGCCAATGCCAAAAAGACAATCATCACTGGGACCGCCAATAAAAAGATCCGTTTCGGCGCAAAGGGTCTGAATCGCGAATCAGGAGAAGAATGCCCAGAAAAAATAAATTCAAAAAAGATAATCATGAAAAAAAGAGAGAAGAAATTTTCTTTGGTCAAACAGCCCAGAACACTTGCTGTAAAAAATATCACAGAATACAATAATTTTTTTTGTACAGAGGAAGAATAAAAACGCGCATGTACATAAGAAAGAAATGCGCTCAAATAAAAAAAGGCTGAGAGCGATGTGAACCGTTGGACAATATACGTCACTGCCTGTGTCTGCAGCGGATGCAATAAAAATATGGCCGCTGCAAAAAATGATACCAGCTCTCTCGAACGCCGATCGCCTTCGCCAAAAAGGTCTTGGATCTTCACACACAGGAAAAAAACAAGAATGCCGTTAAAATAATGAATAAGAAAATTCACAACATGATAACTGAATACATCAAGGCCGCTCCACAGATAATTCAAAGCGAAGGACAAATAACCCACCATTCTCAACCGGGACCATTCGGTCAAAAATGATGCGTTCCAAAGATCAAAGAAAGATGTCATTTTAAATAAAAACACATTCTGTAAAATATTGTTGGTGTCATCAAAGATAAATGGGGCGGAAAACGTTTGATGATAAACCGCCAACGCCATAACCAACAAAATCATAAACTTGAACATGCGTGAACCAACCATATCCTCTCCTTGTTCTGCGGCTATAACAAATACGTGCTTAATTCATCCAAGACCAGCACCCCACGATGGGTCGCCCTCACCCTCCCGTTATCCCTCGCCAAGAATCCATCCCTGACAAATTGCGCAACCATGGCATGCTGCTGTTCTGAAAAAACGGCCTCCATCCTAGACTCTAGCGCGTTAACATCAACACCCTTCATCATCCTCAGGCCAAAGACAAACGCCTCCGCCAGCCGCTGATCATTCGACAACCGCTCCTCACCTTCCATAGCTGGCTGACCCTTACGAATCTTCTCTATATAAGCAAGAACCCGCGGAACATTCCACCAACGCCTTCCATCCTGATGCGAATGCGCGCCCATCCCAACGCCAAGATAATTACCGCCATCCCAATAGTTGATATTATGATGACATTGTTTGCCAGGTTTGGAAAAATTACTCACTTCATACTGCTCAAACCCTCCATCGCTGAGACACGTCTTGATCAAGGCATACTGTTGCGCCATCATCTGTGCATCAGGCCCTGTCTTCTGATCAACAAAAAACCGACTGCCTTCATCAATGGTCAAACTATATGCGGACACATGATCACACGACAAACGAATAACCTCACGCAAATCCGTTTCTATTTCAGAAATCGTTTGATTCTTCAACCCATACATCACATCAATATTAATATTATCAAACCCATTCTCACGCATCATATCATACGCGCGGCGCGCCTGTTGACCGGTGTGACCGCGGCCTAAAAATTTTAAATATGGATCATGAAATGTCTGGACGCCCAGACTTAAACGCGTCACCCCCGCATCCCGATAGCACATCAGTTTTGAATATGAGACATCCTCAGGATTAACCTCAACCGTAATTTCACTGCAGTCCGTCATCGGAAATATTGTTTGAACGCCAGCAATCAAATCCATAAATTGTTTTTCCGTGAGATGTGAAGGCGATCCTCCGCCAAAATAAATCGAAGAGGGACGCATCGCTGGCGATCGCTGCATTTCTTCGCGAAGACATCGCACATAATGCTCAGCATGCTGATCTTGGCAAACCGCGACAGAAAACGAACAATAAAAACATTTTTTTCTGCAAAAAGGAATATGAATATAGAGTGTCGCCACAGCTGCAATCCTCAAATCCTGTCAATAAAAAAAATATTTTCTTTTAAACGCCCATTTCCCGTCGGACAAAATACATTCTATACCCGCGACATCCAAACAACAAGGCGAAAATCAAACAAATAAAAAATTTTTTTGAGTGATAAAAAAGCAAAATATTTTTTGCATCTGATCAGCACTATGTTATTATAAATTCGTAAGTGGCAAAAACACCTTAACAAAGGAGCGGGAGATGGTTGTTAAGAAGAAAGCTGCTAAAAAGAAAGTGGTCAAAAAAGCAGCAAAGAAAAAAGTTGCAAAGAAAAAAGTTGCAAAGAAAAAATAAGCATCATGTCTTATGTATTATAGGAAAGCCCTCTCATATCAGAGGGCTTTCTTATTTCTCTCTTCCGTGATATACCCCCCGCCCACGCCACCAAGACAATATAGTACCCCAGACAAGCCGCCATACTAAACGACAGCCCTGAGACATGACCGATCGGCAGGAGCGATAAATAACCGCTTATCCTCATCATCAAACCCATCACCACCTCAATGTCAATCGCGATCACGCCCGCCAAAGCATTAAAATGGAAAAATCCGAATAGAACCAACGCCAATCCTAAACTGATCACGAGAGTCATCATCGGAACAACACAAAAATTCGCCAACAATCCAACGGGCGTCATCATGCCGAAATGAAACAAGACCAGACCCGCGACACCCAACCATGCCGATAAAGAAACCGACAATGATGGAATGATCCAATCGCTGAGCCATGGCATCCTGTTTCTAAAAAAACAGCCGAACGGCCCGGCAAAAACAATCAATGCCCCTGTCGCGGAAAATGATAATTGAAATCCCACCGAAGACGCATCCATCGGGTGGAACAATAAAATCAAAAAGCCAGCGGCGCCAAGGACATTGAGAGAGCAAAATCTCCGTTCAATCATCACGGACACGAGAAACAATCCCACCATGATCCCCGAACGAAGAACCGATGCGCGATACCCCGCCAGCGGCATATAAGCGATCATCACCGCCGCCACGATGCAATATTTTATTTTTAACGGCACAGGCAGCATCCCTGCAAAAATAAAAAAAATCATCGTCATGATTCCCATATGCAATCCACTGATCGCGAGAACGTGGGCTGTCCCCGTGCAAACAAAAAGATCACGGACATCATTGGAAATCCCAGTCCGGTCTCCAATCAGAATAGCCTTGAGAATCCCCGCAGCACGCGATGGCAGATAGCTATTGATAATCTCTTTCACTCTCTCGCGAATATGGACAATGCCGCCATAGGCGCCGTGTTCATTTTCTTTCCGCTCAATCGACCCTTTCTTACTGACAGTCAAAATCACATGTACATCATTGTGTTTTAAATACGCCCGATATGACCCCCGTACCCCCATTGGAAAATCATATGGTAAATGCAGCCTCCCTGATATCCCCACCCTGTCCCCTGATTCAACCAGACAATCCAGAAAAGACCGAACGAGAATTTTTCCAGTGACCGTGCGTTCTTGACCATAACGATAGGATAAACGATCAACTTCGATATAAAATATGCTGCGCGGCTGTTGATCAGAACGCGCCTTGACGTCGCCGATCACGCGCCCTTCCACAAAGACATCACCCTGGCCCTCTTCAGCAAACACATGAGCAATATGATCCACGGGTAAAAATGCGACAACCTGATAGCGTAACGCGCCTAGAAAAAAGAACGCGATCAGCATCCAAACAAAAAACACCCTATTCTTCGCGCGCAGAATAAAAAACACCATCAAACTAATCATCGGTCCCGAAAGTGCCATCAGCCAGATCAACGGAATCATTGGCCCAACAGCAATCCCTCCAGCAAAAGCACAAAATATCCATAGACAGTGATTGATCCATAGCCGCTCTGTCCATTGCATTAGCATTTTGCCCTCCCATCAATCATCGGAAAGAAAATCTTTAATCTGGTTAAAAACATGCGGCCCGATTCCCTTCACATACCGCACATCATTGATGGACGAAAACCGCCCGCGCCGCTGCCGCTCGGCAATAATCATCCGGGCACGATATGCCCCTATGCCCGGCAACGACTCCCACTCCTCCTGTGCAGCAGAATGAATATTGATTTTTCGCCTTGGCAGACGATACCCATCCGCTGTCAACTGTGAAAAAAACACTGGGTGCTGTTTTTTGATCAAAGACAAAAGCGATCCTGCAAAAACAGCCGCTGCCAAGAAAACAATGGCGATTTTCTCCTGTGATGTGAATGTCATTCTGTCCTACGCAATCAAGGGGATCTTCGATAAAAATAGGGGGGTGTATCGTTTAAACAACAATCGAAACCAAGCGGTTGGGGACAACAACAAACTTACGAATGGTCTTGCCATGAATATATTCCGCGACTTTTTCATCAGATGCAGCCAAACGGCGCAGCTGCTCTTCTGTCGCATCGCGAGGGGCCTGAATTTTTCCACGAATTTTTCCATTCACCTGGACAACAATCAAGAGATCCGACTGCAGCAACGCCTCTGCGCTATATTTCGGCCAGGGTGACACAGACACCAAACCGTTGCCACCGATCTTCTCCCAAAGCTCCTCACACAAGTGTGGCGTAATCGGCGCTAACAGCTGAACGACGGTACGTATTGCCTCATTCGCCAAAGCCTGCTTCGTCAACGAACCCGACACCACGTAATGCTCCAGACGATTCATTAAAATCATCACTTGGGAAATTGCGGTGTTAAACTTGAGATCCTGAGAAAAACTCTCCGTGACCTTTTTAATCGCCGCATGGATATCCCGATATAAATCGGCATCCGCTGCATCAAAGGCCTTCCTATCATATCCCTCTGGTCCCGGCATAAATTTTTTCTCAACGACCATAGACACACGATTGAGAAATTTCCATGCGCCATCGATCGCGCCATCATTCCATTCAAGCTGATCTTCCGGCGGAGCCGCAAACAAAATAAATAACCGCAACGTATCAGCACCATATCGCTCGATCACGGATCCGGGATCCACAATGTTTCCGCGGGATTTGGACATCACCTCTCCATCTTTAAGAACCATGCCTTGTGTCAACAACCGGTCAAACGGCTCATCCAGCGCAAGCAATCCTAGGTCGCGTAAAAATTTCGTAAAAAACCGGGAATACAAAAGATGCAGAATGGCATGTTCAATCCCGCCGATATACTGATCCACCGGCATCCAATATGCGATTTTTTGTGTGTCAAAAATTTTCTGATCGTGATGTGCATCGCAATACCGCAAAAAATACCATGACGAATCAAAAAATGTGGCCATGGTATCTGTTTCTCTCTTGGCATCACGGCCACATTGCGGACAAACCGTATGCACAAACTCCTGACATTGCGCCAGAGGACTTCCGCCCTCACCCGTCATCTGAACTTCTTTCGGCAGCGTCACCGGAAGCTGGTCCTCCGGAACCGGAACAACGCCGCAATGTGCGCAATAAATAACCGGGATAGGTGTTCCCCAATATCGTTGACGGGAAATCAGCCAATCGCGCAAACGCCAATGCACGCTCACTTTGCCCATACAGTCATTTTCACCCATGCAAGCATCGTTCGGCCCATCTTGCGAAACACAACCGCTGGTGGCCATCCACTCTGCAATCACCCTTTTCGCGTCTTCATTCGCCATGCCGTTAAATTGCGCAGAGTTGGCCAACACCCCTTCCCCAACAAATGCCTCTGTCATATCCTCAACGTTCAAATCTGGCCGTTTCGGATCTTGAATCACAATGCGCATCGCCAGACCATGCTCCTTGGCGAATAAAAAATCACGCTGATCATGCGTCGGCACCGCCATGATCGCACCTGTCCCATATTCCATCAAAACATAATCCGCGATCCAGATCGGCACGGCCTCGCCGTTCACCGGATTAACCGCGTACGCGCCGCTAAAAATGCCATCTTTTCTCTGATCACCGGACATTCGTAAGGACTTGCTCATCGCCTGGGCTTTTTTAACAAATTCCCGAACGCCCTTCTCCTGAGACTTTCCCTTAATTAATTGTTCAACCAACGGATGCTCCGGAGCAAGGACAACATAGGTTGCACCAAAGATCGTATCCGGACGGGTCGTAAACACAGGGATCTTATCCCCGGTTTCTTTTTCTTTGAAATAAATTTCAACTCCATAGCTTTTGCCGATCCAATTTTCCTGCATCGCGCGCACACGCGCCGGCCAATGATCCAACAGGCTCAGATCATCCAACAATTGCTGGGAATATTCCGTGATCTTAAGATACCACTGCTCCAGATCCTTCTGCTGAACCTCATTTTTACAGCGCCAGCATTTATCATCAATAACCTCTTCATTCGCCAATGTTGTCTCGCAGCTCGGGCACCAGTTTACCGGCGAGGCCTTTTTATACGCCAGGCCCTTTTCCATCATCCGTAAAAAGATCCACTGATTCCATTTATAATAAGACGCATCACACGTCGCCAGCTCACGATCCCAGTCATACGAAAAACCCATTCTGACAAAATCTTTTCGCATCTGATCAATACAGCGGTGTGTCCATTGAGCCGGGTCAGTATTATTCTTGATGGCGGCATTTTCCGCGGGCTGGCCAAAAGCATCATAGCCTATGGGGTGAAGCACGTTATATCCCTGCATCATCTTAAAACGGGCAATCACATCCGCGATCGTATAATTGCGGACATGGCCCATATGAATGCGGCCGGAAGGATATGGAAACATCTCCAGGCAATAGAATTTCGGCTTGGCAGCATCCATCTCGACCTGAAAGGTCTTATGCGTCCGCCAATACTCCTGCCATTTTTTTTCAATACGAGTAATATCGTGTGTTGTGTAGGCCATCTCTTCCTTAATATATGCCGGATTTCCTAAGGCTAAAAAACGGATTGGATTATACCATTTTCAAATTAAAAAGGCAAAAACTAGATTTCGCCATAACCCTTTATCCCTATTCGTGAATATGTTATACTTGTAACGTTGTTTCAACCTTCTGAAAGGAATAGGTTTATGAAAAAGCTGATTATTTTTTTGCGCATTTATTGGAAACATATCCTGTTAATTATTCTCGCCTTAGGCGTTGTGTCATTAATGGTTTTTTTCATTCATTATTCTTTTTCAAACTTTTCCAGCATGTCGCCATATTCTCGAAAAACCTATGCTGGTATGGCCGCAATGCAGCTTCCCTCTCTTCTTTTCGCGCAACTATTAATGATCCCCGCAATGTTTCTCATGTACTGGTACTTTTTCAAAGGCGGCGGAATAGGACGTGTTTCCCGAACACGAACTGATAAAGATGGGCTCAAAGTCACCTGGGATGATATTATTGGCATGAAAGAAGCCAAACAGGATGCACAGGAAATCGTCAAACTTCTTAAAGATCACGCGCTCCAAAAGGCGACTGCCGGTCACATCATCAAAGGAACGATCATGATCGGGCCGCCGGGATGTGGGAAAACCTACCTGGCCAAGGCCATTGCCACCGAGTGCGGATTACCCATGTTGTCTTGCACCGGCAGTGAATTTATCGGGATTTTTGTCGGCCAAGGAACAGCCCGCGTCAAATCCCTTTTCAAAGAAGCACGCACTACGGCAAAAATTCATGACGGATGTATTGTTTTCATCGATGAAATTGATGCCTTTGCCCGTCCCCGTCAGGACCGCACAGGAATCAACCCCTCCATCGATACGAATTATAACGCGACCATTAATCAGTTCCTCACAGAAATGGATGGACTGCGCAAAGATGAAAACAATATTGTGATTATCGCCGCATCCAACGTTAAAGAAGAAGAACTGGAGCCGGCGCTTATGCGCTCCGGGCGCTTTGACCGAAAAATCCGCATCTCCCGTCCCAATGCCACAGAACGGGAAGAACTGCTAAAATATTATCTCGGAAAAGTTCAGGTAGAGGGAAATATTAACATTGAACAACTTGCCGAAGAAGCAAAATGGTTTTCCCCCTCTGATATTAATAATATGGTCAAAGAGGCTGGAATACTGGCTTCCCGAGGAAATCACTCCACACTTTCTGAAAACGATTTAAAAGAAGCTCTTCGACGCGTCATGATCTCCATTGAAAAAACCGGCGAAGAAAAAATATTGAGTTCCCGGTTAAAAGTCAAGTGGGATGATGTGATCGGCATGGAAGATGCCAAAACCGAAGCGTGGGAGCTTGTCAAATTATTAAAAGACCGTAACCTCTGCAAAGCAATCGGTGGAAAGATCATCAAAGGAATGGTTTTGTTCGGCCCTCCTGGCTGCGGAAAAACATATCTTGTCAAAGCTATCGCGACCGAATGCGGATTCCCGTTAATCTCAAAACCCGGAAGTGAATTCGTCGGCACCCTCGTTGGAGAAGGGCAAAAACGCATGAAAGCCCTCTTTGAGGAAGCGCGCAACGTTGCCAAGGCCGAAGGCGGATGCATTATCTTTTTCGATGAAATAGACTCATTTGCACGAGGACGCGTTTCGATTACTGGTTGGGGCGGTGGAATTTCGCATAATGCCACAATTAATCAGTTCCTTACCGAAATCGATGGGCTGCGTCAGGAAGAAAATAATATTGTAGTGATTGGCGCTACCAATGCCAAAGAGTCCGAACTGGACTCAGCGGTCATGCGCGCCGGACGGTTAGAACGAAAAATCTATGTCAGCATCCCAACGCAAGAGGACCGTGAAAAACTTTTCGCCTTTTATCTCTCCAAAGTATCAGTCGATGAAAAAATCAACGTTAAATCAATGGCCTTAAGAACTATCGGCTTCACACCCGCGGATATCGACAATATGATTCGAGAGGCCGGTTTAATTGCAATGCGTTCTAATCGCGATACGATTACCACGCAAGATTTGTCCGAAGCCTATGACCGCATCACCATGGGTGCTGTCACAAAAGAAAAATATAAAAAATCATCCATCAAAAAGACGGCTTATCATGAAGCAGGTCATGCGATCATCGCCTATTTATGCCATCCGACTCAAGAGCCGATCAAAGCAACTGTCCGTCCCAGAAAAGGAACCCTAGGATTTATCTATGCCACAGAGATCTCAGATTTAAAAACAAGCTCTGCCAACAAAGAACATTATCTTGCCGATATCCAGGTATCACTGGCAGGATATGCCGCAGAAAAAATTGTTTTTGGGACGACCTGCTCCGGCGTAGCTGGAGATTTTGAACATATCCTTTGGTATGCCCGTGTCATGGTATGGATGTCCGGCATGGGGCCTTCCGGACTTCTCGGGAACTTCACAACATTACAACCACATGAAATTTCTGAACAAACAAAACAAATTTTAGACCAAGATGTCCAAACCATCATTAATTCTTGTCTGCAAAAAACGATGGAAACATTAACAAAACACCGCGACCTTTTAAATCTCTTTGCCGAACGCCTTATTGAAAAACAAGACCTTGAATATGAAGAAATCGTTGAGATCTTTAACCAGCATGGCATACAACGCAATCGAAACGATGATGAATAAAAAAAATCTGCGATCTCATTTTTTTATGTTGGGCATTTCCATTGTGATTTTTTTTCTTTCTGGATGCTATAAGGCCACTCCACCGATAGTCTCTTCCAGTGAAGCATATCAAAAGTTCGAGCAAACTTGTATTGCAGAGATTAATCCCAAGGCGATTATCACTTCGCTAAAAAACACGCTTTACATTTTTTTACCCATTCAATTTGATATTGTTGAACTAAAGGCTTCCGGGATGAATTCTGATACCACTCTCCCACAGCAGCATAAACAACTTATAATTAACTTTTTTCAATCCGACGCCGACAAAAGTACCATAATGATTAATTATGATATCGGTACAATTAATTCTTATCCGACTCCCCCTGTCGGATATGGCCTAATTCAGAATGATGAATTTTCAAATGTTTATCAAAGCATCTTCAATGTCCTCTTCGAATCCTTTTCCGACATCAATGATAACGAAGCACCAGCATTCATTAATCTTATTGTCATGAATACAAAAACTGGCGTTGGCATGGAATCTCTCCTCGCTTTCTCAGATTTAAAAAAATCAATGTCACAATCCCTTGCCCCCGATGAATTCATGATGCGCGTCATCAGTAAATATTTCGGAAATGAAAATGCCATCAGTGACCTAAAAGGAAAATGGATAGACTATCATGATTACACCTGGATGGAGTTCATCACAAAACAAATTACACATCGAGGAAAAAATTATTTTCCAGGAACAGGCAACGACATTAAAGACGTCCTTTCCATCGTGAACGATGCCATCACCGCTTATGATTTTAAAAATTTTGAGAAGGTACGGCTGGAAAACCTGGCAGACGGGAAGGTGATGCTGTTTAATAAGGAACAACTTGCTTCCTTCGGAAGCGGCATCTAGCATCAAGAAAAATATTAAAACCAAAAAGCGAGCAAAATATTTGCCCGCTTTTTTTAGATACCAGCTGCCAGATACTAAATGCTTAATTTTAGATGCGAGATGCTAGTTGCTAGATGCTGGTTTCAATAAGATCTCAACCTTCCTCCCCGCCACAACCTTCAAACGGTCTTCAACAAAAAGCTGAATTGCCTTAGAATAAATACGATGTTCTACCGTATGGATCTTTTCTTCCAGTGTTCCCAAAGTGTCACCCTCCTCAACAGCAACAGCCTCCTGCATAATGATAGGCCCATGATCCATTTTTTCATCCACAAAATGTACCGTCACACCGGACACCTTAACGCCATAGGTAAAAGCATCTTTAATCCCCTGGGCCCCTTTAAAAGACGGCAACAGCGCCGGATGGATGTTGAGAATCTTCCGCGGGAACTGCTTAATAAAGAACGGCGTCAAAATCCGCATATATCCGGCCAGCACAATAAAATCGATTTCTTCCTTCTTTAAAAAAGCGGCAATATCCCTGTCCACGCTTTGACGGTTGGTATAATTTTTCGGATTAAAGACCATGGCCTTAATTCCGGCGTGTTCGGCCCGCTGAAGGCCAAAGGCCTCTTCCCTATCAGAAACAACCAGCGCAAGCTGAGCCGTAATATCGCCTGCCTGAATGGCATCAATAATTGCCTGCAGATTTGTTCCATTGCCCGAAATAAAAACTGCAAACGTCATCCCCACAACCCCCTCTCGCTTAGACATCATAAAAAGTATATCATGTCTCCACGACATCCGGCCAATGATTGTCTGATAAGATCTTTTTTCTTCATCGCACAACCGTCATGACCATGTGCCGCTTTACCGATATCGGAACCGCAACAAGCCAGACAACCCGACCGCAGTAAAAATAATAGCAACTCCTGTCAAAATCGCTGCTGATGAAATCACTTCCGATAACCACGAGCTGATCAACATCGCGACCAAAAACGCAAAATGAATGACCACTTCAAGAGAACTGAACACTTTCCCCTGCATTTGTTCGCTGGCCGCCTGTTGAACAATCGTATTGGTCGCAATAAAAATCGGGCCAATCGCTGTGCCTAATCCTAGGGCCAGAAAAAATGCCACCCAAACATTTTCCCAACGCGCGACGCCCCAAACAAAGGCCAGCATCATAACCCCGCCCAGCGCCAGACAGAAAAAAATCGTCTTATGCCAAGGGATATTTTTCCCGAATTTTCCGTAAAGCATTGTTCCCAACAAAAGCCCCGCGCCCAGTGTGACCGCCAAAACCCCCAGATGCCGCGTCACGCTGTTAAAGGATTCTTGAATAAAAATAATGAGCACCACATAGACCGCTCCGGCGGCGGCCAAAAGAAGAAACATGATATTCACAACAAATCGAATTTCTTTTTTCTTGAAAAGATACAACACTCCCTCTTTCATCTCTCGCCAAAAAGATTGTTCGATCTGCAAGATCTCTTTACCCTGTTCAAAAATTTTATTCCGGTCGAATTTCACATAAAGATCTCTGACAATAGAAGAAACCAGCGCAGCCGAAACAAAAAAGGTGACCCCATTAATAATAAATCCCCCACGCGCACCGAACCACTCCACCAAAAATCCGCCCACGGCGCATCCGAGAACAAAGGCAATCATCCCTGTCGTCGTTATTAACGAGTTCGCTAACAGCAGAGAATCCTGCGGAACAATCTCTGGGATAATCGACATCTTGG